>JBHADF010000015.1:0-33583 GCA_041854955.1 Anaerovoracaceae bacterium
AAGAAAAAACCGCAAAAAGGCAAAAAGACTGTTGACATTGATATTTAGCTGTTTTATAATAAATGAGCAACTTTATGATTATTAAAGAGCAGAGCTTCCCCGGAGGCTCTGAATTTTGAGTTAACGGAGGACAATCAAATGAGAGTTAAGGTTACATTAGCATGTACAGAGTGTAAGCAGAGAAACTACAACACCATGAAGAACAAGAAAAATGACCCTGACCGTATCGAAATGCAGAAATACTGCAAGTTCTGTAAAAAGCACACTCTTCACAAAGAAACAAAATAAGGAGTGACTGATATGGCAAAGAAAGACGAAAACAAGAAGGGCGGCTTTAAAGAATTCTTTAACGGCGTCAAGATGGAGATGAAAAAGGTTGTATGGCCTACGAAAAAAGAAGTCGTATCCTATACTACCGTAGTAATTATCACCTGTGCTGTTTTTGCACTGGGCTTCTGGATCATAGATACAGGTGTAGGTGCAGGACTGAGAGCATTGATCGGCTAATTTCAAATGCCGTCGGTGGTAATATTTACTTATAGTGAAAAGAGAAGGTACTAAAATGTCTGAAATGGAAATTAAAGGCGTTTCTCCGCTGGAAGGAGAAGGAGTGAGAGGGGACGGTCGTGCCAAATGGTATGTTGTCCACACTTATTCCGGTCACGAAAATAAGGTAAAAGCCAATATCGAGAAAATGGTGGAAACTCGCGGTATGCAAGACTTGATACTTGACATTGTGGTACCTACTGAGGATATCGTTGAGGTTAAGGATGGCCAGCGAAAGATAAAGACGAGGAAAATTTTCCCAAGCTATGTAATTATAAAGATGATTGTAACCAACGAATCTTGGTACTTGGTTAGAAATACCCAGGGTGTTACAGGCTTCGTAGGTCATGGCTCCGACCCCATTGAACTCACCGATGAAGAAGTGGCGAGAATGGGAATAGAAAAAATCCACATTGATTTAGGTGTGGAGGTTGGCGAAACCATAAAGGTTATCAGCGGTCCTTTTGAAGGCTTTATGGGCACTGTTGAAGAAATCAACAATGAAAAACAGGTTCTTAAAGTCAAAGTTTCCATGTTTGGCAGGGACACCCCTGTGGAACTCGAGTTCACACAGGTGGATAAAGTCTTTGTATAAAAAAATATTGAAGAAAGGAGAGTAAAGAGATGGCCAAAAAAGTTGAAGGATATATTAAACTTCAGATTGCTGCCGGCGCAGCTACTCCGGCACCTCCCGTAGGACCTGCTTTAGGACAGAAGGGTGTAAACATTATGGACTTCTGTAAGCAGTTCAATGCTAAAACAGCAGACCAACCGGGAATGGTTATTCCTGTAGTTATTACGGTGTATGCAGATAGATCATTTACATTTATCACCAAGACACCCCCTGCAGCAGTGCTTCTTAAAAAAGCGGCAGGTCTTGATGCAGCATCCGGCGAACCTAACAAGAAAAAGGTTGCTACGCTGACAAGAGCTCAAGCGGAAGAAATTGCAAAAACAAAAATGCCCGACTTAAATGCGGCAAACCTGGATTCAGCTACAGAGATGATCAAGGGAACTGCAAGAAGTATGGGAATCGTTATCGAAGATTAGTATTAAGTGGGAGACTTCGGTCGCTAATACCACGAGGAGGTAAAAATGCCTAAAAGAGGTAAAAAGTACAGAGAAGCTGCGGCTACATATGACAGAACCAACCTTTACGAGGTTGCGGAAGCTCTTAACCATGTAGTATCCACAGCAAAAGCAAAGTTCGACGAAACAGTCGAAGTACACATCAAGCTTGGAGTTGACGGAAGACACGCTGACCAGCAGGTTAGAGGTGCTATAGTTCTTCCTCACGGAACAGGTAAGACAAACAGAGTATTGGTATTTGCCAAGGGACCTAAGGCAGCCGAGGCTGAAGCAGCAGGAGCTGATTTTGTAGGAGCTGATGAGCTTGCTGACAAGATCAAGAACGAAAACTGGTTCGAATTCGACGTAGTTGTAGCTACTCCCGACATGATGGGTGTAGTAGGAAGACTGGGTAAAATCTTAGGACCTAAGGGACTTATGCCCAACCCTAAATCAGGAACCGTTACCATGGATGTTACCAAGGCTTTGGAAGAAATTAAAGCCGGTAAGGTTGAGTACAGATTGGACAAGACCAACATCATTCATACAGCGGTAGGAAAGGTGTCCTTCGGAGCAGAAAAGTTACAGGATAACTTCAACGCTCTTCTGGAAGCAGTTGTTAAGGCTAAGCCGGCAGCAGCAAAGGGACAGTATCTCAAGTCTGTAACCGTGGCATCCACCATGGGCCCCGGAGTTAAGGTTAACCCGGCTATCATACAGTTCTAAGATAGGCCTTTCAAAGACTGCCAAAGGCAGAATTAAAAGTGAATTTAAACCGAAGACAGCGGGTGCGAAAGCTTAATTTCCCGCCGAGGTACAATATAAAATATTGACCTCGTTACCATGCGAGGTTTTTTTATGGAGTACCATATCCTGTCCTATGGACAAGAAAGGAGAATACATAATGTCAGTAGAAGCTAAACAGGCGAAACAAGTCATTATTGACGAAATCAAAGAAAAGTTAGACGGTGCACAGGCTGCAGTGGTTATCGATTACATGGGAATCACCGTAGCTCAGGCCGACAAGATGAGAAAGAAGCTGAGAGAAGCTAATGTAGACTATACAGTATATAAGAATACTCTTGTAAAGAGAGCTATCGCAGGAACCGAATTTGAAGGACTTGCAGAAATCCTCGACGGACCCAGCGCAGTAGCCATCTCGAAGGATGATGCTACAGCTCCCGCAAGAGTGCTCAACGACATCATCAAGGAATTCAAGAAGATGGAATTCAAAGCAGGTGTTGTAGAAGGCAAACTCTTAGATAAAACAGGAATCCAGCAGGTTGCGGATATTCCTTCCAGAGAAACTCTCATTGCCAAGTTCATGGGTTCAATCCAGAGCCCTGTATCCAAGGCGGTAAGAACATTCCAGGCTATCGCAGATGCAAAATAGAGATTAAAAAAGTAGTATAAATTTATAAAGGAGAAAAAATAATGAACAAGGAACAAATCATTGAAGCTATCAAAGCTATGACAGTTTTAGAATTAAACGAGTTAGTTAAAGCATGTGAAGAAGAATTCGGCGTATCCGCTGCAGCACCCGTAGCAGTAGCAGGAGCAGCAGTAGCAGGCGGAGCAGAAGAAGAGCAGACTGAATTCACAGTAGTTCTTGAAAACGCCGGAGCTGAAAAGATTAAGGTTATCAAGGCTGTAAGAGAACTTACAGGCTTAGGTCTTAAGGAAGCTAAGGAATTAGTTGACGGAGCTCCTAACAACATCAAGGAAGGTGTTGAAAAGGCAGAAGCTGAAGCTATCAAGGCTCAGTTAGAAGAAGTTGGAGCTCAGGTAGTTTTAAAATAATTATCAGCTTAACATCAAAAAGCAGGCGAGAGCCTGCTTTTTTTATCCATCTAGTGGCCTCTCTTTGTACTGAAATAAATACTCGAAAAAAATGTAAAAATTTTAGTTAAAGTAGTGTACAAAAGAAAGTACTGTGGTAAAATAATCACATAGCACTTCTTAAATCTAATAAGGGGTATAAGGGGTGAAAAATACGTAGTGGTATTTGAAAGGAGAAAAGATGAGAAAACTTAAATTAGTTGCAGTTGCATTGGCTCTTACTCTTATAATCAGCACATCCGGCGCCTTTGCTTGCACAGGCATGTATGTAGGAAAAGATGCCAGCGCTGAAGGCACAACCTTAATTGCGAGAAGTGAAGACCAGGGAAGCGGTGCCTATAACAAGATGTTTATGGTACAACCCAGAGTTACTAAAGCAGGTCGTTACTTTGTAGACTCAGGAGAGGATCAGAACGGTTTCAAGGTACCTCTTCCCAAGACTACTTATAAGTATACCTATGTACCCGATGCTTCCGATGGCGGAGATGGAATGTATCCTGCCACCTGCACCAACGAATACGGATTAGCTGTAGTTGGAACTATTTCCACAGGCGTTTCCGAAGAATACGACAAAATCGACCCTGTTAAGGAAACAGGCACAGGTCTCAGAGAAGCTATCCTTCCCGGACTTATTTGCTGCCAGGCTAAAACTGCCAGAGAAGCAGCCGAAGTAGCCGCTCAGCTCCATGCAAAATACGGAAGCGAAGAGTGGAATACATTATTATTCTCAGACCCTAAGGAAGCTTGGATATTTGAAAACTATGGCGGAACTTCCTATGCTGCAATGAAGATGCCTACAGATAAGGTTGCCGTATTCGGAAACCAGATCATGATAGACTGGATTGACCCTGCAGATAAGGAAAACGTAATCGTTTCCGAAAATCTTGTAGCAAACCTTGAAAAGCTGAAAGCTCCCGTAAAGGATGAAAAGGGCAGATACAACTTAGTTAAGTCTATAGATGCAGGCAAGAGAAGCGAATATTCCAACATGAGAACATGGAGAGGACATCAGACCTTCGCACCTTCCACTACAGGAAAGTACAGCGACGAAGAATTCTACAGCCTCTTCTTCACTCCTGAAAAGAAGGTTGGAGTAGTTGACATCATGAAGCTTTTCGGAGACAGATACGAAGGAACCGAATTTGATATGATGAAGACCGAAAACGCAGGCCGTCGTCCTATCGGCGTAACTCGTCAGTCCGATGTTCACATCATTCAGACTTATCCTCAGCTTCCCGCAGATACTTGCCAGCTTCAGTGGCTCGCTATGGGTAACGCAGAGCATGCCGTATTCATTCCTGCTTTCTCCGGAATCACAGACACACACAAGTCCTACAAGGTAGACTGGAATGTATTCAACAATGACAGCATGTATTTTGCAAATAAGAGAATATGCGGTCTTGCTGAATCCGACAGAGCTTTCTTAAGCCAGGGCGTTAAGGATTTCAACGTTTTACAGGAAGAAATGATGCTGAAGGAAATGCAGAATGAGCTTTCCAAGGTTCAGAAGGCTTACAAGGAATCCAAGAAGGCCGGAAGAGCTTATGTTACTGCATTGGCAAAGAAAGTAGCTGAAAGACAGTTCAAGGAAACTCAGAATCTCTATGAGACTCTCGCCTTCACTCAGATCAACAATATCAATGACAGAGCTAACAACGCAAGAAAAGCTACCTTCGTAGCAGATACCAAATTGACCAAGGCTGCAAAGTTTAAGGGCTACACTGTTTCCAAGACCACAACTAAGGCTGGAGACAAGGTATATACTCTTTCCAAGGACGGCAAGGTTTATAAGTTGGTAGTAGGAAACGGCGAATATACCGTAACTGAAAAAGGCAACACTACAACTGCAGAGCTTTCAAAGGCACCTTACGTTGTAGCCGGAGCAGTTTACGCACCTATGGATTTCGTAGCAGCTCTGTAAATCCCTAAAATATAAAACATTTGTTTCAAAAATACCACCACGAAAAAGAGGGTATCCCCATTGACTTAGTCAGCGGAGGGTACCCTCTTCTGTTGATTGATTAAAAAATATAATTACTGTTCGGGGTTGTATTCGAAGCAGTCCATGAATTTCAGCTTAAACTGATTTATGCGATGAAGCCTGTCTATTTTTTCCTTGGTTACAGGATCCTCACAGACACCTTCACGAATGTACCGATCCAAAACCTCATAGGTGAAGCCCAGGTTTTCTTCATCGGTTTTCGCCTGGAGGCCGTCGATGGGAACCTTGTCCACAAAGATGGATGGGAGGCCCAGCTCTCTGCCTATGGCCTTGACTTCTTGGACGGTGAATTTGCTGAGGGGACTGAAATCCCCGGCACCATCCCCGTATCTGGTGGAATAGCCCACCCAGTCTTCGGAAAGATTGCAGGTATTGGCTACACGACCGTTCATAGATTGTGAAAGGGCGTAGGTTGCCGACATTCTAAGCCTTGCGGGCAGATTTGTAACAGTGGCAGGCTGTATTTCAGGAAGGCTCTTTTCCAGCTCTCCCATAATGCCGTCAAAGGCCGCTTTGATGTTTATGGTATAGCCTTTGATGCCAAGGTGGGCAATCAATTTTTGGGAAACATCTATATCGAACTGTTCTCCTTGGGGGAGCATGACACCTATGACCCGATCCGGTCCCAGGGCTTTGACCAAAAGGGCTGCTACGACAGAGCTGTCCTTTCCTCCGGAAACGGCTATGATGCCGTTGCAGTCCGGTCCGTTTTTGGAAAACCAGTCTCTTATCCAATTCACTACTTCTTCTGTCATTTTCTTTGCATTGAAAGCCATTCCAATACCTCCGGCTAAAATATTATGGTATAAGTATAATATATTTTGTGTCAAAATAAAAGCAAAATATGGCAGTTATATTGCGGGAAAAAGGCCTTTAGTGTATAATAACAGAATAATGTGCTGAGGAAAGAAAGGTAATGATGAAAGAAATCTTTGTAAACACAATAAGAAAAGACGAAACTATTGAAGACATTTTTATGCTTAAATCAAAGGAAGCGAAAAAGGATAAAAATGACAGATGGTATTTGAATGCCGTTTTGGGAGATAAAACAGGAGAGATATCCGCGAAAAAATGGAATGTGGATGAGGCGGAATTTCCCGCATTGAAAGAGCTGCGGGAAAAGGAAATCGTTAAAGTCAAGGGAAAGGTAGGGGAGTTTGCGGGACAGCTGCAGCTCACCATTCAGACCATACACAAATTGCCTATGGGGGAAGAGCCCCAAATGAGCGATTTTGTCAAGGCGGCGCCGGAGCCTTCCGAAGACATGTACGAATTTATTAAGTCAAGAGTTGAGGCTTTTGAGGATGAAGACCTGAAGAGGCTGGCGTTACGGGTATGGACCGACAATAAGGAAAAGCTCATGTACTATCCTGCCGCGGCCAAAAATCATCATGCCATGTTCGGCGGCCTGCTCTACCATCTGAAGAGAATGATAATGACTGCAGAAGGAATTTGCAATGTATATACCAATCTGAATAAGGATATGGTCATAACAGGGGTTATCCTTCACGACATGGAAAAATTAAATGAAATAGACTCGGATACAGACGGAATCGCTTCGGGATATTCCTTTGAAGGCCAGCTTTTAGGCCACATAATTCAAGGGATTAAGGTGACTGATGTGCTCATGCAGGAAATGGATTTTTCTGTTGAGAAGAGGATAATGATAGAACACATGATTCTGTCCCACCACTATGAGCCGGAGTTCGGAAGCCCTAAAAAGCCACTGTTCCCTGAAGCCGAGATTTTACACTATCTGGACATGATAGATGCCAGAATGTTTGATATGGCTCAGGCCTTAGAGGGAACGGAGCCGGGAGATTTCAGCGAAAAGATATGGACCTTGGATAACAGGAGACTGTATAAAGCAAAGGAGAAATAAAATGATTAGGCTGCCTAAAGAAGTGAAAAATGTGTTAAAAACTTTGGAAGAAAAGGGTTTCACAGCCTTTGCCGTGGGCGGGTGCGTGAGAGATTCCTTGGTGGGTCTGAAGCCCTATGATTGGGATGTGACTACCTCCGCAGGCTTGGAAGAACTGCAGGAAATCTTTCCCGAAGCCAAGGTTATAAGCGATAAATACAGCGTTGTTCGGCTGAAATTTACCCAAGAGGTGGCTGACGAGGACGGAAATATCATAGGCGAAGAAGGCATCGTAGTAGACATGGCTACCTTTAGGAAGGACGGAACCTACAGCGACGGAAGGCGACCTGACTATGTGGAGTTTGTGGACACGGTGGAGGAAGACCTGAAGCGCAGAGACTTTACCATGAATGCCATAGCCGACAACGGAAGCCGAGTTGTAGATATCTTTGACGGCGTAGGAGACATAAACAAGAAAATCATAAAGACTGTGGGAGACCCGGCGGAAAGATTCAGGGAAGACCCTGTTAGAATGCTTAGGGCTATCCGCTTTGCATCGGAGCTCAATTTCGATTTGGCCAAGAATGTCTATGAGGCCATAGTTGAAAATTACAGGCTTCTGGAAAAGGTCAGCATGGACAGATTCCGCAAGGAATTCGTATCTGTAATGGGCTCCGCCTACTGTGGCAAAGGCCTTAAAATGCTCGTGGACACGGGGATTTTCAACCTTATATTAGGGGATAATGCCATAGAATCTCTCAACAGGAGAGAAAAGAGCGAATTTTTGATGCTCTGTGACAATGTGGATGTGACGAAGCAGGTTCCCGAGAGAAGACTGGGGCTGCTCTATACTGTGATCGGGAAGAAAATGGCCTTGGCCTCCATAGAGAAGATGAATTTCGACAGCAAGACAAAGCAGTATTTGGTGGATGCGGTTCACGATATGCCGAAGTTGTATTTTACTTCCAACAAAGAAGCCATTAAGAAATTCATATACTCCCACAGCTGGGACAGATATAACTATTTGGCCAACTTGGAAAAGGCTCAAAGGCTGGTATTCAACTATGATTCCAGGCTGAAGATAGAAGGAAGAATGTACTTTGTGGAGCAGATTTTAAACAACAATGAACCGATTTTCCCGGAGGATATGGCCATCGACGGAAACGACCTTATAGAAGCAGGAATATGCAAGGGTGAGGAGGTAGGCAAAATGCTGACCATGCTGGTGGAAAGGCTTCATGCAAAACCGGAGCTTAACAAGAGAAGTGAGCTCCTGGATTTGGCGAGAAAGTACAAGAAGAACAAGCTGGCTGCCTATACGAGGGGTATAAATTGGTTACAGTAAGGGAAATAACAAAAATAAGCCAGGTCACCCCGGAGGTGACCTTGTTTTTACGTAGTCTGGATTTTTCCAACTATTACATAATAAAGATATTCGACCTTTTAGGAGAAGGGACCATCGGACTCATAGAAGACGACCCTTATTGTTTGCTGGACGAATTCCCTAAGATGGGCTTTAAGAGAGTTGACCAAGTGGCATCCATGCTGGGGGTAGAACCTACCCACGAGAAGAGGATAAGCGCTGCAGTCAAATATGTTCTGGGGGCCTATGTCTCCGAGGGGCATTCCTATGCACCCATGGATGAATTCAGCCTTAAGGTAGGGGATTTTCTGCAGGTGGACAGCCGGCTCATCAGAGATGTTCTGGAGGACATGGCTTTCCTGGGCAAAATCCAGATAGCCAACATCAACGGTATTCAGGGCATTTACTTCTACGGATATTACAGGGCAGAATGCACGGTGGCCGGCATGCTGGCGGAGCTGGAAGACCCGCGAAGGGGGCTGCCCCCTATGACGGGAGACTTGGATTTTCACATAGGAAAATTTGAAAGTGAAAATAACATCATCTTGTCGGAAGCCCAGAAGTTGGCTGTCAAAAATGCCTTCAACGGTGGAGTTTCAATCATTACCGGCGGACCGGGAACAGGAAAAACCACCATCATAAACGCTATCATTTCCATCTTTGAAGCCTCAGGCCATAAGGTGGCGGTGGCAGCTCCCACAGGCAGGGCAGCCAAAAGGATAATGGAAACCAGTGGCAGATTTGCGTCGACCATACACCGGCTTTTGGAATACTCCTACAACGAAGAAACCCGATACATGAGCTTCGGCAAAAACGCCGACAGCCCTTTAGACCTTGACGGCATCATCATAGACGAGGCCTCCATGATGGATCTCATGCTTACGGAGGGCTTGGTCAGAGCTTTGAAACCGGGCACAAGGCTCATATTTGTAGGGGATGCGGACCAACTGCCGTCCGTAGGAGCGGGAAATGTGCTGGACGATCTCATCGAAAGCGAATATTTTCATGTTTCCAAGTTGACGGAAATCTACAGGCAGAGCATGGAAAGCAACATAGTCATGAACGCTCATCGGATAAATCGGGGCCGGGCCTTGGAATTCGGTGGAGACTTCCTGCTGGTAAGGGGCAGCAAGCATGAGGAAATATTGAAACGCATAGTGGCAGAGGCCTCAAAATATCCACTTTCAGAGGTGCAGGTCATAACCCCGACAAAAAAAGGAATAGTGGGCAGCGTAAACCTGAATCAGGAGCTGCAAAAGATTTTCAATCCTCCCGCAGAAGGGAAAGGGCAGATTAAATTCGGTGAAAAGATATTTTCCATAGGCGACAGGGTAATGCAGATAAAAAACAATTATCAACTGGAATACACCTGTTTTACAGATACCAAGATGGCCGTGGCGTCGGACCCCATGGTCAGCTTTACCAAGGAGCAGCGGGAGTCGGGGGAGGCTATAAGAACGGGAAAAGGAGTCTTTAACGGGGAAATAGGAACGGTGGTAGCCGTAGACTCGGATTTTAGAACCCTGACTGTGCTGTATGATGAGGAGCGCTGGGTGGAATACGCCTACGACAAGCTGGAAGAAATCGAACTGGCCTATGCAGTAACTGTCCATAAGAGCCAGGGCAGCGAATTTCCAGTAGTCATAATACCGGCGACCTGGTTTCCGGAGGCCTTGGCCACACGAAGTCTAATATACACTGCCATCACAAGAGGGAAAAATAAGGTCATAGTAGTGGGCCGCCCCGATTACCTGGAAGCAATGGTGCAAAACAACAGGAGCCGAAGCCGGTACTCCGGCCTCAAAGAGCGTCTGGTAGGCCTGTACCAAAGTGTGTAGGGGGCTGGGATGAATATTTGGAGCATTTATTAAAAGATGGATGCTCTTTTTTCATGTCTTGGATGGGTATAAGAAAATCTTGACAAAAGGATTAGGAAGGAGTAAAATGGTAAAAAATGGAAGATAAGAGGGTGTGATGAGATATATAGGAAAATATTATGGTGATAATGGCCTTATTCCTTTTATTGTAGACATAGCAAACCATCTCCTGACTTTGGCTTTTCCGCCGGGGACTTACTGTCTTTGCTGCGGAAAATATATAGATGAGCGGAGAACCTATCTGCTTTGCGACCACTGCATTCACCATTTTACATGGGGCATGGTGGAAGTGGACCTGAAAAGGCAGCAGAAAAAAACCGGGCGAGAAATGTATTTGGATAGGGTCATAGCCTGTATGAAGTACGGTATATATGAGCGCAGACTTATTTTCTCCCTGAAGTACAACAAGGAAACCTTCGTGGCCAGGGTTTTGGCGGAAATAATGGAGGACAGATTGAAGGGCGATGGGGAAATTTATGAACAACTGAAAGGAGAGTGGGTAATGATTCCTGTGCCCTTGCATAAGAGCAAGGAGAAGACAAGAGGCTTCAACCAGACAGCAAAGATAGGGAAATACCTCTCTCCTAAAATAGAGATTCCCCTTTTGGAAAACATTCTAATCAGAAAAAAGGAGACGGTAGCCCAACGCAGCCTTTCAGCAGAGGACAGATATTTTAACATGGTGGAGGCCTTCGGCATAGATGAGAGCAGGACGGAAAAAATCAAGGGCAAGAGCATCTTGCTCATAGATGACGTGTACACTACAGGCTCTACGGCAAATCATTGCGCCAAGGTTCTGAAAGATGCAGGCTGCCAGCAGGTCGTTTTGCTGGCGGTGGCTACGGGCAATGATTTTGCCAAGGGATTTTTTACGGAGAAGAAAATAAGGAAGGTGCACTTGAGCCGGAAGAAAATCATTGCAAAAAAACTGAATAGGCTTTAAAATGAAATGGTCGCTCAGGTCTGTGGTTGAAAATCCAAGCCAGGTGCGGGCAAAGGGATCCACGTAAGCTACAATGGCCGACAGATGCCGTAGTGAGCATGGCGCACTTTAGAAGTAAGTCCACCGAAAATCGGAGCATGGCAAGTGTGGGGGCAAAGACCAGGTCAGCTGGGCGACATTTTTATGAATTGGAGAAAGGGCGGAAAGGTTGAATTTTGGCCCTTGTGTTCATGGTTGGAAACAGGATCATCAGGCTAAACTTAGAGAAAAATGTAGAAATATATGGAATTTGTATAGCATATATGATACAATTAGCTAAATAGAAATATGGCACTAATCCTATAGAATGAGCAGCAAAGTTATTGCCTGCTCGCAGCAAGAAGGAGGGTGCCGTAAGAGGAGGTCATCACATGAAGATTATTGTAACCGGCAAGAACATTGCTATCAATGACAAAATTCAGGACGCTATCGACAAAAAGTTTGCGAAATTAGGAAAGTATTTTGCTGATGACATTCAGGCCAATGTAGTAATACACCCTGAAAAAGCAAAGGTTAAGATGGAGACCACCATCGTTACCAAGGGAACTATTTTCAGAGCAGAGGAGGTTTCCCAGGATGTCTTCGACTGTATAGACATCGTAGGCGACAAGCTGCTGACCCAGCTGACCAAGTATAAGGGTAAGCTGATGAAGAGGAATAAATCCAAAGAATCCGTAAGATTCGAGATGATTCCCGAGGTTGAACCTGCTGAAGTAGGCGAACTGGTAAAGACCAAAAAGATTACTCTTACTCCCATGTCCCAGGAAGAAGCCATCCTCCAGATGGAGCTGGTGCAGCACAACTTCTTCGTATATTTGGACGCAGATACAAATACTGTAAATGTGGTATACAAGAGACGTGACAACGACTACGGAGTTTTAGAGACAAGCAGATAGGATTAAATTAAAAATCATATATATAGTAAAAGGTGGCTTTTGAAGCCACCTTTTACGTTATGTATAGTCAAGTCTTTTGGGCTGGGCTCCCCTTGGAGCTGGAATCATACCAAATGGAGTGACAAACTCGCTAATGCTTTTTCCTATCTTAGCTTCCGGTCCTTGGAGCTGGAATCATACCAAATGGGGCCTTTAGGGGCTTTTGGCATGACAAATTTACCATTTTATGTAAAAAAATAAGGAAGAATCACACCATTCCGGAGTTTTTTCGATTTTGGTATGACGGTTTATCCCACTTCTTTAGCCAAATCAGACAAAAGGTGCGGTTTGGTATGATTATTGCCCTGAAGCTGAAAAAGCGTGACCGGTATGACACCATGCTATTACCATTGATTCCGGCATTTTCCCTACCATGGAGTAAGCCCGACCTGCCCTCAGCCCCCGGAAAACATCTGCCGCCACATCCACACTTTTTCTCGCAATATACTTGAAAACAACACTTTTTTCAAGTAAAATATAATAGATTAACTATGAGGGGAAAAGGGAGAGTATGGGAAATTTTTTTCAGAACATAGTATCCATAGTAAGCATCAATGATATATTGGATATTTTGATAGTGGCTTTCATTATCTACAAGCTGTTGGGCTTCATCCGGGAGACCAGAGCTGAGCAGCTGGCCAAGGGGCTTTTGCTCCTGGTGGTTGCCACCTTGGCGTCGGAATGGCTTCAGTTTTACACCTTGCATTGGATTTTGCAGGGTACCATGACTGTAGGCTTAATAGCCATAGTGGTTCTGTTCCAACCGGAGCTGAGGAGGCTCTTGGAAAATCTGGGCCGCAGCAAAATAACCCAAGTATTCGGAGTGGTTGACAAGGAAGAAGCAAAGCGCATGGTGGAACAAATCGTGGAGGCTGTCGAAGTCATGTCCAAAGAAAAGACCGGCGCTTTGATTGTAGTGGAAAAGGAAATTTCTTTGAATGATATAGTGGAGACGGGCACCATAACCGATGCAGCAGTATCTGCACAGATGATAGGCAACATATTTTACGAAGGGGCGCCACTCCATGATGGAGCCATGATAATACGAGGAAGCAGGCTGTATGCGGCAGGCTGCGTTTTGCCCTTGTCTGAAAATAAGACCTTGGGAAAGGATCTCGGAACAAGACACAGGGCAGGTCTTGGAATATCGGAAAATTCCGATGCCTTGGTTCTCATAGTTTCCGAAGAGACGGGCATCATATCCATAGCACATAACGGAAGGCTAACCAGATTTTTAGATTCTAAAACCTTGGAAAGTATGCTTCTGGAGCTCTATCTTGAAGAAGGGGACGAGAAACTGAGTGAAAAGGCTGTAAGGGTAATCAAGGGGGTAAAAAATGCTAAAAAACAATAAGGTAAACATGGTCATAGCCTTCGTATTAGCCGTATTCCTTTGGGCCTTCGTGTTGGCGGGTACTAAGAATATCAGCACAGAGACCATAAGAAATGTTCCCATTTCCTTCGTCAACGAGGATATGCTCAGCTCAAAGGGCTTGGTGGTTTTAAGCAAGGAGCTGGAGACCATAAATATAGAATTTTCCGGGGAAAGAAGTGTAGTGTCAAAGGTGAGAACCGGAGACTTCAGAGTGGTGGTAGACTTGCAGGATGCCGTCTTAGGCTCCAATACCTTGGCCATAACCATAGTGGACATCCCTGAAAACATCAAAATAGAGAGCAAGAGCGACAAGTATGTGACGGTAAATGTGGATGAATACAAGGAAGAGGAGAAGCCGGTAAAGGCTTTCGTAAATGCTCATTTGGATAATGACCAGGAACTCATAATCCGAGAACTGGAAAAGACCACAGTAAAGGTTATGGGACCGGCCACCTTGGTGGACAGCGTAAAGCAGGTCAACGCCACGGCGGATATTTCCAAGGCTGTGGGCGATGAGCTCAACTTGGAGGCTACAATGGTACCCGTAGATAAGGACGGGAAAGAGGTTGAGCGCGTTACCGTGGAGGTGACGGAAACAAACATTAAAGCCGCCATAAAGGAGGTAAAAACCGTGCCTCTGACGGTGGTAGTTTCCGGGGAAGAATCCGATGAATACAAACGGACAGTAACCATACCTGAAACTGTGAAGATAGCAGGCAAAGGCAGCGACCTTCTCAGTGTGGACGCTATAATGTGTGAAGCCGTAGACCTGTCTGAGGTAGTCGAGAACCGAATTATTCAGCTGAAGCCTCAGCTGCCTCCGGGCATAGAGCTGGTAGGCGGTCAGGCCAAGCTGGTAGCCGTAGTCAAGGTTGAAAGCGCCGGAAATGAGACCTATGACGGCGAAACCGGTTCGAACCAAGACGATAAAGACCAAGAAAACGGCAACGCAGATGATGACGACAACAGATATGACATAAATATCGAAGGCTTGTAAAATAAAGTAGAGCGGCGGTATCAACCGGCAAAATAGGAGGAAAGATGGGAAGACTTTTTGGTACAGACGGAGTGAGAGGAATAGCAAACAGGGAATTGACACCTGAATTGGCCTTCAAACTGGGCAAGGCAGGAACCTTTGTGCTTAAAAAGACTCACGGGAGACCGACTATCATAATAGGAAAGGACACCCGCGTTTCCGGAGACCTTTTGGAAAATGCCTTGGCTGCGGGAATTCTGGCCGTAGGCGGCAATGTCATAAAGGTAGGTGTCATACCTACACCGGCAGTTGCCTATCTGACTCAGTATTATCACGCCGATGCGGGAATTGTAATAAGCGCTTCCCACAACACCTTTGAATACAACGGCATTAAATTCTTCAATTCAGAAGGCTTTAAGCTGGATGACTTAATCGAGGAAAAGATTGAGGACATCATCATATCCAGCATAGATGTAAACAGCCACATCACAGGTGGAGAAATCGGAAAGTGCCTGGAAGCGGAAGAAAGCGCGCAGGCTCTCTATGCCCAACACCTGAAGAGCACGGCTGACTTTTCCTTAAAGGGTAAAAAAATAGTATTGGACTGTGCCAACGGAGCCTCATACAGGGTAGCACCCAGGGTTTATGGAGATTTGGGGGCTCAGGTCATAACCATAGGAAATGAGCCTAACGGAGTAAATATAAATGAAGCTTGCGGCTCCACCCATCCGGAAGCCCTTCAAAAGAAGGTTTTGGAGGAAGGTGCAGATTTGGGCCTGGCCTTTGACGGAGATGCAGACAGACTCATAGCCGTAGATGAAAAAGGCAGGGTTGTGGACGGAGACAAGACCATAGCCATCTGTGCCAAGCTGTTAAAAGAGCAAAATGAACTGAAGGACGATTCCGTAACGGTTACGGTTATGTCAAACATAGGTTTCCATAAGGATATGGAAAAGGAGAACATAAAGGTTCATGTGGCCGGGGTCGGCGACAGATATGTTTTGGAGAAAATGCTGGAAACAGGCTGCCAGGTAGGCGGTGAGCAGTCAGGACACATAATCTTTTTAAAGCACACCACTACGGGAGACGGAATCTTGTCATCTATTCAGCTGGTAAGAGCTCTCCTCATGAGCGAAAAAACCTTGTCACAGCTGGCCGATGAAATAGAGATTTTCCCGCAGGTGCTGATAAATGCCAAAATCAACAGCGATTACAAGAAAACATATATGAACGAGCCTCTGGTGGCAGAGGCAGTCAGAAAAACGGAAGAACAGGTGGAAGGCCGCGGGAGACTTCTCATAAGGCCTTCGGGAACGGAGCCCCTTGTCAGGGTAATGATGGAAGGAAACGATATAGAGGAGATCACAAGGCTGTCCAAAGACCTGGCTGAAATTCTCGAAAAAACCTTCCCCGTGGAATAGGAGAAAACAATGTGTGGAATAGTAGGATATGTAGGTTCCGATAATGCAAAGGATATAATTATAGACGGCCTGACTCGCTTGGAATACAGAGGATATGATTCAGCGGGCATAGCTGTAATACAAAACGGAAGCCTCAATGTAAAAAAACATGTAGGCGGAATTGAGAACCTGAAAAATCTCATAGGTAAGGACCCTTTGACGGGAAATACGGGAATAGGCCATACAAGATGGGCTACCCACGGTGCCCCCTCAGATGTGAATGCTCACCCTCATACCGATGAGAATATGACCGTGGCCATCGTCCATAACGGAATAATCGAAAACTATTTTGAACTTAAGGAAATGCTCACATCTCAGCTGGGCATTAAGTTCAAGTCGGAAACGGATACGGAGGTTATAGCCCAGCTAATAGGCCTTTACATGAAAGACGGGAATTGCCTGGAGGACGCAGTCTATAAGGCAACCCTTGATATGAGAGGTGCCTATGCCATAGTGGCCATAGCTACGGCAGACCCGGATAAGCTGGTAGCTGTCAGAAAGGATGCCCCCCTCGTTGTAGGTCTTGGAAAAGACAGCAACTATGTGGCTTCGGATATTCCCGCCCTCCTGAAATATGTAAAGGAGCTTTACCTTCTGGAAAATAACGAGATGGTAGTGCTTACAGCGGACAAGGTGGAAATCTTCGATGAAGATAGAAAACCTGTATCCCGTGAGGTTTTCCATATAACCTGGGATGCGGATGCGGCAGAGAAGGAAGGCTACGAGCATTTCATGCTCAAAGAGATTTTCGAGCAGCCTAAGGGAATAAGGGAAACCATCAACAGAAGACTGGATGAAGACGGAACCATCCGATTAGACGGAATTTCTCTGAGCAGAGATGAATTGGAAAATCTGTCGAAAATATATATTGTAGCCTGCGGAACCGCATACCATGCCGGCTTGGTGGGCAAACACCTCATAGAAAAATTTGCCAAGATTCCTGTAGAGGTAGATGTGGCATCCGAATTCAGGTACAGAGATCCTATCGTGGATGAAAGGACCTTGTTCATTGCCATAAGCCAGTCGGGAGAAACCTTAGACACCTTAGAGGCCTTGAGAGAGGCCAAGAGAAAAGGTGCCAGAGTTTTAAGCGTAGTCAATGTGGTAGGAAGCTCCGTAGCAAGGGAATCGGAAGATGTGTTTTACACCTGGGCCGGTCCGGAGATAGCCGTAGCCTCCACCAAGGCTTACACTACCCAGCTGACCTGCATGTACCTGCTTTCCCTTTACATGGGAGTTACCTTAGGAAGGATTTCAGACGAATTCTTTAGCCAATTTATGACTGAATTGATGGAAATCCCGGAGAAGCTGGAGAAATATTTGCAGCACAGCAGTGAAATAGAAGCTTTGGCAAAGCTGCTATACAATAGAGATCAGGTCTTTTTCATAGGCCGAGGTATAGATTCAGCCATATCCTATGAAGGCTCCTTAAAGCTGAAGGAAATTTCCTATATAAATTCCTTCGCCATAGCGGCAGGGGAGCTGAAACACGGCACTATAGCCCTTATGGAGCCGGGAACCTTGGTACTGGCCTTGGCAACTCAGGATTTTCTCTATGAAAAGATGCTTTCCAATATAGAGGAAATTAAGGCCCGCGGAGCCTACGTAGTAGCCTTCGCCAAAGAGGGAAACAAGAGCGTGGAAAAGCAGTCCAATCAGGTAATCTACATACCTGAATGTCGAGATGAGCTGGCGCCGCT
Source organism: Anaerovoracaceae bacterium (assembly GCA_041854955.1). Classification (GTDB taxonomy): domain Bacteria; phylum Bacillota; class Clostridia; order Peptostreptococcales; family Anaerovoracaceae; genus CAMENZ01. The sequence goes on from JBHADF010000015.1 coordinate 17,985, forward strand.
GCTGTCCGTAGTGCCTTTACAGCTGTTCAGCTACTATGTGGCAAAGGAAAGAGGCTGCAACATAGACAAGCCTAAAAATTTGGCAAAATCCGTTACCGTAGAATAGTCTGACGGGAAACTTTAAGGAGAAAGGAAACTCGCCGAGGAAATTCGGTGATAAGAACATAATATGAAAAAATACGAAATCAGAGATATAGGCTTAGCGCCCTCAGGCCACCAAAAGATAGACTGGGTAAAAATGAACATGCCTCTTTTGAGAGGCTTGGAGGAAGAATTCCGAAGAACTTTGCCTTTTCAGGGAGTGAAAATTTCTCTTTCCGTCCATTTAGAGGCCAAGACCGCCTACCTTTGCAAGGTACTGGCCGCGGGAGGAGCCGATATGCATGTTACAGGCTCCAACATTCTGAGCACTCAGGACGATGTGGCTGCTGCTTTGGCTGACGATGGATTAAAGGTATACGCCTATCACGGTGCTACACCTGAGGAGTATGAGAGACATATAGAGATGTGCCTTGAATGCAAGCCTAATATAATCATCGACGACGGAGGGGACCTTGTATCCGTTTTGCACGATAAGAGGCCTGACTTGGCTGAAGAGGTATGGGGCGGCTGTGAGGAAACCACAACGGGCATCATAAGACTTCAGGCCATGGACAGGGAAGGTATGTTGAAATTCCCTATGATGGCTGTAAACGATGCCAAGATGAAGCATCTCTTCGACAACAGATACGGTACAGGCCAGTCAACCTGGGATTCCATAATGAGAAACACAAACCTTGTAATCGCCGCAAAAACTGTAGTGGTAGTAGGCTACGGATGGTGCTCCAAGGGAATCGCCATGAGAGCCCATGCTCTCGGAGCCAAGGTCATCGTAACGGAAATAGATCCGGTAAAGGCTATAGAAGCCAGAATGGATGGCTTTGAAGTTATGAAGATGGCACAGGCAGCACCTCTGGGAGATATTTTCGTGTCCGCCACAGGCTGCGCTTGGACCATTACCGTTGACCACATGCTCACCATGAAGGACGGGGCAATTCTTTCCAACGCAGGCCATTTCAACTGCGAGGTGGACATGGAAGGACTGGAAGCCGCCGCTTTGGAAAAGAAAGAGGCCAGAAAGAATATAATGGGCTACAAGCTTCCTAACGGAAAGTGGGTAAATGTCATTGCCGAAGGCCGTCTTGTGAACATCGCTGCTGCCGACGGTCATCCTGCGGAAGTTATGGACATGAGCTTTGCGGTACAGGCCTTGGGAGCCCTCTATATAGCTGAGCATCATAAGGAGCTGGAGCCTCATCTCATCAAGATTCCCGATGAAATGGATAACATGATAGCCTTCAGAAAACTGGCTGCATGGGGCGTGGAGATAGATGAACTTACACAGGAGCAGAAAAAGTATTTGGACAGCTGGAAGCTGTAAAGTATAAAGAGCAGGACTTGAAAAAGACCGAAAAGCAGTGAAGATGACAGACAGGAGGAAGATATGAATATCAGTTACGAAGACATAAGAAACCAGGCAAAATCCGCCATGGAAGAATTAGTGCAGGTATCACATGTTAAAAAGGGTGATGTGGTTGTAGTGGGATGCTCATCCTCCGAGGTTATGGGCCTTAGAATAGGAAAGGGCTCTGATATCGATGCGGCAGGGGCTGTATACGAAGGAATTCAGTCAGTCCTGAAGCCGAAAGGCATTTTCCTGGCAGCCCAGTGCTGTGAGCACCTCAACAGGGCTGTAATCTTAGAGAGAGAAGCTTTGCTTCCCGGAAAAGAGATAGTCAATGTGGTACCCCAGCCCCATGCGGGAGGCTCCTTCGCCGTTACGGTTTACAAAAATGCTGAGAACCCCGTAGCTGTGGAGGAACTCAGTGCAGATGCGGGCATGGATATAGGGGATACTCTCATAGGTATGCAACTGAAAAAGGTGGCGGTACCGGTGAGGATAGAGCAGAAGACCATAGGCTTTGCCCATGTGGTCTGTGCCAGAACCCGTCCTAAGTTTATAGGTGGCTCAAGAGCTGTTTATGACGATGAATTAAGCGGCGGAGACGTGAGAAGATAGAATTTAAGGCTTCACGCCATTAGACCTATTGGGAATATCCCCGGTCCTATGGATGGGGCCTCTATTTATTTTCTTCGTAATCCTCCTCACTTCGTACAGAAGCGCCTATGTCATTATCGAGAACTGCCGCAAAGCCTACAGAATCACAGCCGAAGCGGGAACGGATTATGTCCATGGTGCGCTCAATCTTTTCTTCCTTTACATGGCGCTCATTGCTGCCGGCAAAAAGGCTAAGCTGTTCCCATTGATCTTCTTCCACCAAATTGATGCCGGTAATGGTCAAAAGCCTGATAGGATCCTTAGGCTTCCAATTTGAATGGATCAATTCCATGGTGGCTTGGGAAAGCTCTTCCGCCAGATTGGTAGGGACGAAGAGCTGCTTTTGGCGGGATATGGTTTTAAATAGAGGATCCTTGATGTCAACCTTTACTCCCGTAGCCTTCAGCTTATATTTTCTGAGGCGACCTGCCACCGTATCGGATAGGGATTTTACGGCTGTAAGGATATCGTCTTCTGAAATCAGATCTCTCGTGAAGGTAATTCCGTTTCCTACGGATTTTATAGGCTCTCGTGATTCATAATGGGAAACGGGGCTTTTATCCAAGCCGTTGGCGTAGTTCCAAATTATGGCTCCCTGCTTTCCCAGAAGTTTCTCAAGGGCTTTCGGGTTGGATTTTGCTATGTCGCCGATGGTGCTTATGCCTATGGAGAGGAGCTTTTCCGATGTGGCGTGCCCTACGAAAAAAAGCTCAGAGGCAGGCAAGGGCCACAGAATTTCCTTGAAATTATCCCTTGTGATTTCGGTGGTGGCATCAGGCTTTTTGTATTCGGAGCCCATCTTTGCAAAAATTTTGTTATAGGAAACACCGGCAGACAAGGTGAGACCCAGCTCTGCTTTAACGGTTTCACGGATGGTGTCGGCTATTTCTTTTCCTGAGCCGAACAAGGCTTGGGAGCCGGTTACATCAAGCCAGGATTCATCTATGCTGAAGGGTTCCACCATGTCCGTAAAACGGAGATATATCTTGTTTATTTCCGCGGAATAGTGCTTGTATTTGCTCATATGAGGAGATACGAACTGAAGGTCAGGGCACTTTTTTAAAGCCTGCCAAACCGTTTCGGCCGTTACCACGCCGGCCTTCTTTGCCAACTCGTTTTTTGCCAATATAATACCGTGGCGCTTGTCCCTGTTACCGCAAACCGCCATAGGCTTATCCCTTAATTCCGGATGGTCCAAAAGCTCCACCGATGCGAAAAAACCATTCATATCGCAATGTAAAATAACTCTGTCTTTCATGGCTACAGTATACCACAGCTTATGGTTTTTTTGTGAAGAAATACCACATTTCTTGACTTAGAATTGATTTCAAAGTATAATTGTAGCGTTAAACCTGAAATCGGAACAGAGAAATTAAGCGCTTGTGCGCTATCCATATAGGGGAAATTAAGGAGGTTATATCAGTGAGAAGCTTAACAATGCTGGCAGGAATACTGTTTATCGGAGTTGGCGTATATCTGGTAGGAAATGCCGGTGTCACCTTTTTATCGGTGGCTTTCATCGTTGGACTTATGTTCATTACAGCAGGAATAATAGAGGTGCTGTCATACAGCAGCAACAGAGGAGAAAACGAGACCAGAAGCTGGATTCTCACCGACGGTATCACCACCTTCGTGTTGGGCTTCCTGATTTTAGACAATAAAATATCTGCTGACGGTGTTATTACCACGGTTTTAGCCTTATGGATAATAACCACGGGAGCGAGAAACTTTGTCCACGCTTGGGAGCGAATAGAAAAGAGAAGTGAAAACTTCTACGATCATTTGATAGTGGGAGCCCTTAATTTCATCTTCGGTATATACATTTTCTTCAATGAAGATTTCTTCGGTCTGGCCAGCATAGTGACGATAGGACTTTGCATAGTAATGCAGGGTATCAATATTTTCCACATAGGTGCGACCATAAAGATAGAAAAGCCGCATTTCATCAAGACTAAGGATGAAAAATTGGCCGAAGCCGCTGCTAAAGCCGAGGAAGCTCACGCTGCCGCAAGAGAGGCTATAAGAGCGGCCAAGGAAGCCAAGGCTGAGCTGAAAACCGTGGAAGCCACTCCTGAGGAGGAGTTGGATTTAGTCCTTGCCCCTAAGCCTGTAGGCGGTGTGGAAGCACCGGCAAAGGAAGAGCCGGAAGCTGCACCTGAGGAAGAAAAGGCCCAAGAGGAAACCCAGGCAGAAGATACGGCTGAACCTCCTGTGGAGGCTGAGAAAGAAGAACTGCCTGCAGAAGAAAAGGCTGAAATGCCGGAAGAGACCAAGGAAGAATCGGCCCCTACAGAGGAAAAGTCTGAGGAAGAAGCCAAAGAAGAATCCGCTGTCGAAGGCGCAACCGAAACTGAGGTTAAAGCTGAGGCTGAAGGCGAGCAGGAGCCTGAAAAAGAGGGATCCAAGTCTTCAAAACCTGCAAAAAAGGGAAAGAAGACTTCAAAGAAAAAGAATAAGGAATAGACGAATTTGCAGCACAGGATTAGATAAAGGTTCTGTGCTGTTTGAATAAAGAGGAAAAGTAATGAAGGAATATTTTGACATCATAGTTTTGGGCGGAGGAGCCTCCGGACTGGCGGCAGCCATTACGGCCAAAAGGCAGCGGCCGGAGCTTTCTGTGGCTGTTTTGGAAAAGAAGGAGAAGGTAGGCCTTAAGCTTAAAGCCACAGGCAACGGCAGGTGCAATATCTCCAATATGAATTGCGAAAATAGGGAAGAGGTGCTGGCTTTTCTGGAAAGCTGCGGCATAGCCTTGAGAAGGGAAGAAGACAGACTTTATCCCCTGTCGGAGGAAGCAGGCCAGGTGGTAGAGGCACTTGTCATAGCAGCAGAGGAAGCAGGCGTGGAAATCTTCAAAAGCTGTGATATAAAGAAGGCGGAAAAAAACTGTGGAGCCGCTTTCACTTTGACTGCCCAAGATAAAAGGGTTTTCGCTGCAGGTAAGCTTTTAATAGCCACCGGAGGTAAGTCCTACGGCAATTTCGGAACCACGGGAGACGGCTATATAATAGCCAGAGAGATGGGACACAAGGTGACCACTCTGATACCCGCACTGACGGCTATAGAGGTGGAAGAAGATCTGGAAACCTTGAAGGGCATAAGAGTAAAAGGTGCAGTCAGACTTTACAGGGATGATTCAGAAATATTTTATGAAGAGGGGGAAATCCAGTTCCGTCAGGATTCCTTGTCGGGAATTTGTATAATGAATGCCTCTTTAATGGTAAGGAGAGGGGAAAATATCAGCCTCGGAATAGATTTACTAAAGGAAAGCATAGACGTGGGAGAAAATGTGGAGGAGACTGCCCTTTGGCTGAAAAAACGCTGTCAAATTGCCGGTGCCACGGTCTTTGATGTGCTGAGAACCTTGGTAAAGGAGCCCTTAGCTATGGAAATTCTGGCAGAGCTGAATATGAATCTGGATAAGAAAGGCTCAGCCCTAAGGGGCGAGGACATAGATATTATGGCGAGAACTCTCAGGGACTTCAGACTGACAGTGAAGGGACTGAAGGGCTGGAACGAAGCACAGGTCACAGCAGGGGGAGTGTTGACGGAGGATGTAAATGAGAAAACCATGGAATCTAAAATAGTGCCGGGCCTGTTTTTCGCCGGTGAAGTATTGGATTTTGCCGGAAAATGTGGAGGCTATAATCTCCACCAGGCATGGCTTACAGGCATCAGAGCAGGAAGAGGAATGAGTAATCATGTATAGGATAAATCAGATAAAGCTGGATATAGGGGAGCCTTGGGACAACCTGCCGGAAAAGATTAAAAAATCCTTGAGAAGGAAGGACATAGAAATAGCCTCCTGGAAGGTAGTCAGGGAATCCATAGATGCTAGAGATAAGGCTAAGATTCAGCTTGTATATACCGTGGATTTTGAAGCCTTAAAAGGGGGGAAACCTGTCAAGCTGAACCTGGAAATGAGCATGGATACTACATATAAGCCGGTAATCCTTGATGAAGAGGCTTTAAAAAACAGAAAACGCCCTGCGGTAATAGGCTTCGGGCCGGCAGGAATATTTGCCGCTTTGATTTTGGCGCAGGCAGGCTTGAGGCCCATAGTGCTGGAGCGGGGAGAAGATGTGGACAGGCGAGCAGCTTCCGTAGAAAAATTTTGGGAAGAAGGCGTGCTCAACACCAACTCCAACGTTCAGTTCGGAGAAGGGGGAGCAGGAACCTTCAGCGACGGAAAGCTGACTACGGGGATCAAGGACAGCCGCATTTCCAAGGTGCTCCGAGAGCTGGTACAGGCCGGTGCTCCCGAGGACATACTGTATAAACATAAGCCTCATATAGGGACTGACCTGCTTAGAGAAGTAGTTAAAAATATCAGAAAAGAAATCGTTTCCTTAGGTGGGGAAGTAAGGTTCGGTGCTCTCGTTGAGGAGCTTGCTGTAGAGGATAGTAGGGTAAAGGCGGTCATCCTTTCAGGCGGTGAAGCCATAGAATGTGAAGAGGTCATCTTCGCACCGGGCCATAGCGCCAGAGATACCTTCAGAAGCCTTCGCCGACAGGGCATTGATATGACTCAAAAGCCCTTTTCCATAGGGGTGAGAATCGAGCATCCGCAGGATATGATAGATATGGCTATGTACGGTGCTCCCGCCGGAAAGCTGGGTTTGCCGGTAGCTGAATATAAGCTGAGCCACAGATGTGAAAACGGCAGAGGCGTATATACCTTCTGCATGTGCCCCGGAGGGGAAGTGGTGGTTGCGTCCTCCCAAGAAGGCGGCGTTGTAACTAACGGCATGAGCTATCACGACCGTGACAGCGGAAGGGCCAACAGCGGACTTTTGGTAGATGTGCGCACTTCGGATTTTGCTTCGGAGGACCCTTTGGCAGGGGTGGAATTTCAGGAAAAGTACGAAAGACTTGCCTATGTAAACGGCGGGGGAAAATACAAAGCCCCCAAGGCCACCTGGGGAGAGCTGAGAGACGGAAAAGCCTTGCATGTTGAGAACTCCATGCCTGCATTTGCTGTAGAGGCTATGAGAGAAGCTATGCCCCATTTAGGTCGCAAGCTAAAAGGCTTTGATGGGGATGAGGCTGTGGTAACCGCCGTGGAAGCCAGAAGCTCCTCACCTGTCAGGTTTCAGCGTGACAAGGAAAGCCTGGAGGGGAGCTTAGGTGGAAAGGCATTATCCGGCTTTTACCCCTGCGGTGAAGGCGCCGGCTACGCCGGAGGAATAATGTCCGCAGCCGTAGACGGGATAAAGGTGGCAGAAGCTGTTTTGAAGAGATAAAGTTGTATATTTGCTCAATAAATATGTTGTAAAATTAACGGTTGAATTTTACAGCATATTTTTATATTTTCTAAACTAAAGATTTGCCTGTCATTTCCTCTGGGATGGGAAGCTTCATCAGGGTCAACAGAGTTGGTGCGATGTCCGCCAATTTTCCTTCGCCTGACTTGGCGTAGGCATTGAAATCTAACGGATTTTCCGAAATTTCCACCAGGGGCACAGGATTTGTGGAGTGGGCAGTCATGACCTGGCCCTCATCGGTGAGCATGGTGTCCGCATTTCCGTGGTCAGCGGTGAGCAAAATCCGTCCTCCTATGGACAAAGTCTTTTCTACAATCTTTTCCACACATACATCCAAGGCTTCTACAGCAGCCACTGCCGCCTCGAAGACTCCGGTGTGGCCAACCATATCCGCGTTGGCAAAATTAAGTATGATCAGATCATGTTTTCCTCCGTCTAAAGCCTCCAGAACCTTTTCCGTCACCGGATATGCGCTCATTTCCGGCTGTAAATCGTAGGTGGCAACCTTGGGCGAAGGTACTAATATTCTTTCCTCTAAGGGGTTGGGTGCCTCCACGCCGCCGTTAAAGAAGAAAGTGACATGGGCGTACTTTTCCGTTTCCGCTATTCGGAGCTGGGAAAGACCAAGGGAGGATATGTACTCTCCCAAGGTGTTGTTAATGGTCTGAGGCGGGAAAGCAACTTCCACCCAGGGCATTTCTTTGTCGTATTGGGTCATGCAGACGTAGCTTAAATCCTTGATTTTCACCTTTCTCGGGAAACCGCCGGCAGCCTCAAAGCTTTCATCTACAAAGGCTCTCGTGATTTCTCTGGCTCTGTCGGGACGGAAGTTGGCAAAGATTATGGAATCTCCGTCTAAAATCATGCCTTCGTGGGCACAGACTGTGGGCTTGATGAACTCGTCGGTTTCTTCACGGCTGTAGGCCAGCTCCACGGCTTCACTGCCGGAGGAGGCGGAAAAGCCTTTGCCCGATGTCATGGCATCGTAGGCCAGCTCCACCCGCTCCCAACGCTTGTCTCTGTCCATGGCATAATAGCGGCCGCTGACGGTGGCTACCTTTCCTAAGGCTTCTTGCGCCATGAAATCTTCCAGCTCAGTCATATAGTCTATGCCGGAAGTAGGGGGAACATCTCTGCCGTCCATAAAGCAGTGGAGGTACAGCTTGGATATGCTTCGCTTCTTTGCCATCAAAATAAGGGCTTTTATATGCTCTATGTGGCTGTGAACACCTCCGTCGGAAAGAAGTCCGAAAATATGGAGTGCACTGTTATTGGACAGGGCGTGGTCCATGGCTTTGTTGAGCGCAGGGTTTTCAAAAAAATCTCCGTCACCGATGGACTTGGTAATCTTGGTCAGCTCCTGATAGATAATACGACCGGCCCCTATATTCAGATGACCTACCTCGGAATTTCCCATCTGGCCTTCAGGAAGACCTACGGCAAGGCCGCCGGCATTAAGCCGTATGTTGGGGTAGGTATGAAAAATTCTGTCTAAGTTGGGAGTCTCGGCGGCGGCAACCGCATTTCCGTATTGGCTGTCGTTAAGGCCGTAACCATCTAATATCATCAGCATTGTAGGCTGTTTTTTTGTTGTCATCATTTAGTACCTCTAATTCTATAAAATATCAAACCTTAGTGTGGGGGTTTACATATTGGCCGTGGCTTTTGGTTTTCTCCCCGTATTGGATGGAAAAGGTGGGGCAATGGTGAAGACAGCGCAAGCAGATTACGCATCTTTCCTTTTTCCAGACAGGTCTGCCCTTTTCCATTTCAATGGTTCCGTCGGGGCAAGCTTTTGCACATAATCCGCAGCCTATGCAGCCTTCCTCCACATGAAATTTATCTGTTCGGCGAATTTTATCGTACAGGGCTCCTGCTATGCGGCTTAGGAATTTAGGGGACGAAAGCTTCATGAAATTACCTTTTTTACGCAAATCTATATGGGAAAAAAGCACCGGCAGAGTTTTCTCTACCTCTTGTTTTTTTGCTTCTATTTTCACCTTGTCGCTCACATCGAAATTAGGCGTCCATGTGTCCGGCATCTTGATGCTGTATCTGGCATCCAGGGAAAGTCCTTTCTTTTTGAGCATGGCGGAAACCTGGCCTCCGGTACATCCTGGAGAAGCCCCACAGGTGGCCACAAAGTAGGTGCAATTGTCACCGTCAGCTTTGATAGTGGAGTTTTCCAGAAAATCTCTCATTATGGTTGGGAGCAAAGCACAGTAGGTAGGACTTACGATGCCTAAACTTTCATCTGAGGAAAGTTGGAGCTCCGAAGTGCAATTTTCAATGGAAAAAGTCTCTTCACCTAAATGAGCTGCCAGCCTTTCAGCCACATATTTGCTGTTTCCCGTAGCGGAAAAATACAGAATCATTTCAATTCTCCTTTTAAAAAAATCAAACATACTAATATTATACCTCTTAGGCGGATTTTGTCAAAGGAAAGCATCCCTCCCTCACAACTTTTGAGATAGAAAAAGGACATGGGTTATGCTATACTTATTTCAACGCATAATTAAAAGAGGGGAAATCTTATGGAGTGGACACAGGAACAACAGAGAGCCATAGAGCTGAGAGATAAAAACATATTGGTAGCGGCGGCGGCCGGGTCGGGAAAGACCGCCGTTTTGGTGGAGCGCATCAAAAGATTGATTTTGGAGGATAAGTGCCCCATAGACAGAATGCTCATCGTCACCTTTACCAATGCGGCAGCCGCGGAAATGAAGGAAAAAATCGAAAAGGCCATCAGGAAAGCCATCGAAGATGGGGAAAGTGACGAAGACAGAAGAAATCTTAAAAGGCAACTGGATTTGTTGCCACGGGCCAACATCAGCACCTTCCATGCCTTTGCCATAGAGGTGATTCACAGATATTTTTATCTCATAGGCGGGGAGCCTAACTTTAAAATCTGCGATGAAACTCAAAAGGCCATCCTGGTGCAGAATAGCGTAAAACAGCTTACGGAGGAGCTCTACGAAGAGGGGAGCCCTGCTTTTTACGATTTTCTCAATCACCACAGCGGCGACAGAAACGACAATCAATTTAAGGATTATGTAAAGAGCATATATAATACCATACAAAGCTTGCCTGAACCTATGGATTGGTTTGAGGCAGCTGTGGAGAAAATAAATCCGGCTAAGGGAGCAGATTTCCAAAACTCGGATATTATGGAATATATCTGGAAGGAAACCCAAGAAATGGTCCAGAGGGCTTGGGAAAATCTGAAGGAAATGGGAGATTGGCTCAGCCATGTGGGCATGGGAGAAGAGGTCAAAAACCTTTGGAAGGCGGATATGGCTATGCTGACACCCATAAATGAAGCTGCCGATTCAAAGGACTTTTCAGCCATGAAGAAGGCCTTGGAAGCCTTTAACTTTGCCTCTATGGCCGCAAAATATACAAAACCGGAAAACAATCCGGAGGCCACCGTCACCATGGAGGAGGCCAAAGCCCATTACAAAGGGGTAAGGGAAGAGATTAAGACCGTTCCCGACAAATTGAAAGAAAACTTTTTCTACGTAGATTTTGAAACTGTCACGGAGGAATTGAGCAAAACCTATGATGACAGCAAATTTTTGATGGAGACGGTTCAGCGCTTCGGAGAGATTTTTCGAGAGGAAAAGAGAAAGAAAAACCTGTTGGATTTCAACGATATAGAGCACTTTGCCTATGAGATTTTGAAGAATCAGGAGGCGGCGGAACACTACAAAGAAAAGTTTAAATATATTTTCATAGACGAATATCAGGACAGCAATGTTTTGCAGGAAGCCCTCATCGGCAGAATAAAGGGAGAAAGAAATCTCTTTATGGTAGGTGACATAAAGCAGAGCATATACAAGTTCCGTCTGGCGGAGCCGGAGATTTTCCGGGCAAGATATGAGGAATTCGCCGAGGCTATGAAGAGGGATGGGGAAAATTCTCCATCGGAAAAAATTGACTTGAATAAAAACTTCAGAAGTAAAGCACCTATCATCAGCTTTATAAATCAGGTATTTGAACCCATTATGAAGGGCTATGACGAGGATGCGGCCCTCTATGTAGGCGATACCTACGGAGACAGATGCGGCTTTGAACCTAAGCTCTATCTCTGTAACAAGCTTTGGGATGAGGATCAGGACTTGGACAAGGAACTGAAAGAGCTGAAGAAAACCGAGAAAGAGGCTTTAGCGGCAGTTCACATAATAAAGGAGCACCTGGGAAAGACCATATTCGACAGCCGAAAAGGTGAAGAAAGGCCCTTGAAGAAGCGGGATGTAGTTATTTTGCTCAGGGGCTTGAAGGATAAGGGAGATTTGTACTATAAAATTCTGTCGGAAAATGGAATTCCCACCTTTGTAAATGACAATGACGGATACTTCGACACCATAGAAATCAACACCTTCATGTCTTTGCTGGCCTTATTGGACAATGAAAAGCAGGATATACCCCTGCTGGCGGTAATGCGTTCGGAAATCCTGGGCTTCACCATAGATGAGATGGTTGATATACGTCTCATGACAAAGAAAGGCTCCTACCATCACGCCTTAAGGGAATACGCCCAAGAGGGCAGTCAGGTTCAGCTGAGGGAAAAGTGCATTGAGACCTTCACAAAGCTTGAAAAATGGCGAAATATGAGCCTGCTCCTCCCCTTGGAGGATCTGGTTTGGGAGTTGCTGCTGGATACCGGATTTTATACGGCCATGGGAGCCATGCCGGGAGGTATGCAGAGACAGGCCAACCTTCGCGCACTGGTGGACAAGGCCCTGTCCTATAGAAGGAGTCAGGGATCCGGTCTCTACGGCTTTATGCAGTATATAGAGGCGGTGAAAGCCGGTAAGGTTCAGATAGGTCAGATAAAATTAGTGGGTGAGGATGAGGATGTAGTAAGGATTATGACCATCCATAAATCCAAAGGTCTTGAATTCCCCATGGTTTTGGTGGGTGGATATTGTGGTACCCTTACATATGATAATTTCAGCGGAGTGCCGGCAGTGCACAAGGATTTAGGTGTGGGCCTTAACATGGTGGATTATGAAGGGAATTGGTTTAAGAGCACCATTTTACAAAATGCCATAAAGCTGAAGGTTCGTCAGGAGGAAGCCGAAGAGCAGCAGCGGGTGCTCTATGTGGCCATGACCAGGGCTAAGGATATTCTTGCATTGCTGGGCACCGTAGACGATGTGGACAAGGCCAGAGGAAAGGCCAAGGAAAGCTTGTACAAGGACACCAGCTATTTTGCCATGACAGGAAAGACTATATGCAATATGCCGGGCGCTACTAAGGAAATCCGGGATTATGATTTGCAAAATCTGACAAGAGCCAAGAAGCTTTCTTCCTCGAAAGCCTTGAAATTGCTTGATGAAGCCCCCGGCCATATAGGTGAGGAAACAAGGCTTAAAATGGAATTCGCCTATCCCTACATGGATGATTTTACAACCAAGTCAAAATATTCCGTCAGTGACTTAAATGCTGATAGCAAGGAAAGTAGACAGGACGCCCTTCCCGCCCCGGGGCAAGAGGAATCTAAGGCTTCAGACCTGGGAAAATCCATAAATCTGAAGGAGCCTGAAAGCTTCAGCATAAACAGAAAATTGGACAGCCGCAGCATAGGCGTTATAACCCATAAAGTTTTGGAAAAGATGGACTTTGCAAGGGCCGGTGATGAGAAAGAGGGAACTGCCTATCTGAAGCAGCTTCTTGCAGATATGGAAAGAGATGCTTTCCTTACGGCAGAGGAAACAGAGGTTGTTGATACGGGCATTTTAGCCCGGTTTGCAGGTTCCCCTTTAGGGAAGAGAATCGCCGCTGCTCAAAAAGTGGGAGCACTGAGACGGGAGCAGCCCTTTAATCTGAAGATGCAGGTAGAAGGCAGAGATACCATCGTTCAAGGAGTCATAGACTGCTGCTTTGAAGAGGGAGGCCAGCTGGTACTGGTAGATTACAAGACCACCAATGTTAAGGGCACAGATTTTCCGCGGAAGAAAGAAGAAATAAAGGGACACTATGAAACCCAGATCAGGATATACAGGAAGGCCCTGGTAGCAGCTCTCGGAAAGAGGGTAAAGGAAGCTTATCTGTATTTGACCAATATCAATGAAGCTGTAGAAATGTAGAAGGACATAAAAAAGGCACGGACAAAATCCGTGCCTTTTGAAATGCATTCTGGTTGATATATATTCCGAAAGGATTATACCATACCCTGAGCCATCATAGCTTCCGCAACTTTTTCAAAGCCTGCTATGTTAGCACCCTTAACCAGGTCATATTTTCCGTAGTATTTCTTGGAAGCATCAGCACAGGATTTGTGGATGTTTACCATGATCTGGTGAAGCTGCTCGTATACGGCTTCGTGCTGGAATACGGTGTGACCGGAGTTCTGTCCCATTTCGATACAGGAGGTGGCAACTCCGCCGGCGTTGGCTGCCTTGGCAGGTCCTATGATGATGCCGCTTTCAAGGAGGTATTCGAGAGCCTCGTTGGTGGTAGGCATGTTGGAGCCTTCGCAGTAGAACTTAGCACCGCTGGCTACTATATTCTTTGCATCTTCCATGTGAACTTCGTTCTGAGTAGCACAAGGGATGTAGATATCAGCCTTAACTTCCCAAGGCTTTTTGCCGGGAACGAAGGTTGCTGAAGGGAATCTGTCTGCGAAAGGAGCACAGATATTCTTGCCGGAAGCTCTCAGTTCAAGGAGCATAGCGATCTTTTCGTCTGTGTCGATTCCTTCGGGATCGTAGATGTATCCATCGGGTCCGGAAATGGTGATAAGCTTTGCACCAAGCTGCTGAAGCTTCCATGCTGTTCCCCAGGAAACGTTACCGAAACCGGAGATGGCAACGGTTTTACCCTTGAAATCTTCGCCGTTGGCCTTTAACATTTCCTCAGCGAACCAAACGATACCGAAGCCTGTAGCCTCTGTTCTTCCCAGGCATCCGCCGTAGGAAAGACCTTTTCCTGTAATAACGCCGCCGTCGAATCTGTCAACGATTCTCTTGTACTGGCCGAACATGTATCCTATTTCTCTGGCGCCTACGCCTAAGTCTCCTGCAGGTACATCCGTGTCAGGTCCTATATGTCTGTAAAGCTCTGTCATATAGGCCTGGCAGAATCTCATGATTTCTCCGTCGCTCTTTCCGTTGGGATCGAAATCGGCACCACCCTTACCGCCTCCGATAGGAAGTCCTGTGAGGGAGTTCTTGAAAATCTGCTCGAAACCGAGGAATTTAATGATTCCGGGGTATACATTGGGAGCAAATCTCAGACCGCCCTTATAAGGGCCGATAGCGGAGTTGAACTGATATCTGTATCCCTTGTTAACCTGGGTCTTGCCATTGTCATCTACCCAAACTACTCTGAAGGTGATACCTCTTTCAGGCTCAACCAATCTTTCCAGCAATCCGGCCTTTTCATATTCCGGATGTGCATCCATAACGGGAGCGAGGGAAGTGAGAACCTCCTCTACAGTCTGATGAAATTCCACTTCACCGGGATTCTTCTGCTTACACTGCTCAATAACTCTTTCAACATAAGTCGCCATGGTTTTTCTCCTCTTTCTGATGTAAAATTAGCCCTTGCCATACTGTAACAAGGCCCCATACTACTTAAAATTTATCACTAAGGGATAGCAAAGTCAACACCCTGTATACAGAATTGCAGTGTATTTTTAAAAAAACAATAGGCCTTGACATAAGGGATGAAATATGGTAAAAAATGGTAAAGGAAAGAGATTGAGATTCCGGTGCCCGACAAGGGAGGTGGAATGTATGAAGAGTTACGAATACCAACAGAGAAGGATGAAAAGCTATCTGCTGCCCAGGGCTGTGTACAAGCAGGCAGTGTGGGCTTTAAAGGATTTGATAAGGCTGGAAGGAAAGCTGGAGGAGCTTAGGCAAAGAGCCTATTATCCTGCATCGCCGGATTTTGCAAAAGTCTGTGCTGCTTCTTTGGCCCAAGTCAGAGATACTACCGGGGATATGGCCTGTCAGCTTCAGGTTTTGGAGGAAAGGATAGAAGCTATGAAAACGGCAGCCGCGTCTTTACCGGAAAAGTACAGAGAGGGGGTAGTTGACAGGCTGGTGCTGGATGTGCCCTTCGGAGACCGATATCATCTGAATACCTGGCAAAAATGGCAGCAGGTCTTCGTCTATCATGTGGCCGTGAATCTGGGGCTTCTATAATTTAAAATAATAAAATCGAAAATTGTGTTGAAAGAAATGTTTTGATATGATAAGGTGTTACTGTAAAAAAATGTAAAAATC
>JBHADF010000016.1:0-10524 GCA_041854955.1 Anaerovoracaceae bacterium
ATTAAGTGAAGCTCTGAGCAAAATCACAGAACCAAGCCAGGTAGGAAAGACTTTCAAGCATTGGTCAGAGGAAGCAAATGGAAGCGAAGTAGCTAAAGAAACAAAATATGTAGAGAGCAAGACGCTTCACGCAGTATACAACACTATTTTGCCTCCGCCATCAGCGACAGATACGCCGACTATCGACCCGATTCATGAAGGAGATACCACCATCACGGGAACGGCAGAGCCGGGAAGCGCTGTAACCATTACGCTACCCAACGGACAGAAGGTTACGGTCATCACAGACAGTAACGGAAAGTTCATTGCCAACGTCCCCTTCGGCATAAAGCTGAAAGAGGGAGACCTTGTTACTGCAGCGGCTATGAATTTGACGGCCGGAAAGCTGCCAAGTGCACCTGCAAGTACAACAGTACTTAAGAAGGCTGTCATCGAAAAACCTGACGACCAAGACAAGCCCGATGATAAGGATAAGCCTGACGACAAGAAGCCGATTGATGATAAGAAGCCAACTGACGACAAAAAGCCGATTGACGACAAGAAGCCAACTGATGACAAAAAACCGACTACGGACAACACAGGCAAGAAGCCTACTGTAGATACGGGATACGGAAATGGCAACGGTACAATCAAAACCGACGATGATGATAAGATAATCATCGGTAATGATGAAGACATAAAAGTAGAAGACGATAATGATGAAGTACCGGGAACCGTGGACCAAGATGACGAGGATGTGGACAATCCGGGCAAAACAGATGGACAGGGAGCTGACAGCTGGGCATTTACAAACCTGTTAGCCTTATTAGCCACAATATTCTTGGCAGCATTTACAGCTCTTTCCAAGCGTAAAAAGGAAAAAGACGGTAAAACTAAGGAAAGAGAAGCAAAATATATGCTGGCCGGACTGGCAGTGGCTGTTGTAGCGGTAATAATGTTTATCCTTACTGAGGATCTGACAAAACCTATGGCCATGACAGATAAATGGACGTGGGGACAAACCTTGACTTTAGCCACTGAGGCAATTTTATCAGCTCTCTTCCTCAAATGGAGAGATGCGAAGAAGCCTACAGCCAAATAGAACAGGGAACTAAAAAAGGGAAAGACGGGTAAGCCTAAGGCTGCCCGTCTTTTAATTGCAGCAAGTTACTTTGGAAAATTTCTGCTGGCAAAACACTTTCCCAAGCTAACTCTAAGTTGGGATTTTATGGCCGATGAAAACGTGATATAATGCTAATATATTAAACAGATGGTCGGCATGGATATGAAAGGAGGCATAAAGTTGGCATACAGCGAACTGGTGAAAAATTTCAATCGTATTCGCGACTACATGCGTGAATTCTATATATACGGATTTAAGAGCAGAAATGAGTATACCCAAAAGAGCCCTCGTTCCTACGATAACGAGCGCCGAAGAGTGGAAAGCTGGCTGGGGGACCATATGAAGTTCAGGCAGAATTCTGACGGGAAGAATGTTTTTCTCTCCATTGACAGCCGCCTCTCTCACCATAATCCTCTTTATGCAGCTTGGAAGGCCAAAAGCTTCACCGACGGTGACATAACCCTTCACTTCATGCTTTTGGATATTTTGCATGCTCCCGAGGTGGAGATGACCTTAAAGGAAATAACCGAGGAATTGGATCGGCGCCTACTGTTCTTCGACAAACCAAAAACCTTTGACGAGTCTACCGTTAGAAAAAAACTGAAGGAATATGTCTCCGAGGGCATAATCCATATGGAAAAACGAGGGAAAATATCCTATTATCACCGTGCTGAAGACCCTATAGCTTTGGACGAGGATGCTTTACACTTCTTTTCCGAGGTGGCGCCCTGCGGTGTAATCGGTTCATTCCTGCTGGACAAGACTGAAAAGCACCATGAATCCATGGTTTTCAAGCATCATTATATTACAAGTGCTCTTGACAGCGAAATTCTTTGCCACATACTTGAGGCTATAACCGCAAAAAAATACATCACTCTGGAAAACTTAAATCGCCGAAAAGGGAAAAGCACCGAAAGCTTTGTCATACCCTTTAAAATCATGGTTAGCGTTCGAAGCGGAAGGCAATATCTGCTGGCCTATACACCCAGATTCAAAAGGGTTATAACCTATAGAATTGACAAGATAATCTCCGTAAAAATGGGAACGCCTTGCTTTGAATTTGACAGAGTAGGAAGAAGCTTAGATGATAGATTTGCCCATATTTGGGGAGTGAGCACAGAACACCGATGGAGCGACAGTCTTGAGCATGTGGAACTTACCATCAGCTACGATGAGCAGGAACAATATATATATGATCGCCTGTATCGCGAAAAGCGGGGAGGAACCTTGGAAAGATTGGATGACCACACCCTTCGTTTTTCTGCTGATGTGTTTGACAGCAGCGAGCTGATTCCTTGGATAAGAACCTTTATAGGTAGGATAGGGAACATCAGCTTTTCTAACAAGGGATGGGAAAGCCGGTTCTGTGAAGACTTGGAAAAAATGTATGAGCTCTATGGCTTGGAAGGAGAGGATACCCTATGATTTTCAACGAAATTTACGGCACATACTATAAGGCTGTTGCAAAAATACTAAAAGCGGCCACAGAGCACAAGGTGGATAAAAAGGAATTGACTGAAATCATAGAAAGAAATACCTTCGGTGAGAGCATGCTCAACATAGAGCCTGCTCTGAGAGAAGGGAGATGGCAGCTGATTGGATCTGACGGGACTACCCCTGTTGAAAATCCACCCACCATGCCTCTTACGACTTTACAAAAGCGTTGGCTGAAGGCCATATTTGCAGACCCGAGGATAAAACTTTTTATGGATGAGATTCCTGAGCTCTCCGATGTAGAACCCCTCTTCACCTCAGAAAATGTAACTGTCTTTGACAAATACAGCGACGGTGACGACTTTGAAGATGAGACCTATATACAAAATTTCAGATTTATTTTAAAGGCCATAAAGGAGCGACTGCCCTTAGAGATTGAACAAAAAAGCAGGGAAGGCCGAGTGAAAGGAATCATCATCATGCCGGAGTATCTGGAATATTCGGAAAAGGACGATAAGTTTAGGCTCGTAGGCTCAGGAAAGTGGTACGACATGACGGTTAATTTAGGCCGAATTCAAAAATGCAGTATACACAAAGGAAGCTTTGCGCCCAAGGCCCGGGAAAATGAGCGAGCCGCAGAAAAGTCACTGGAATTTGAACTGGTTGATGAGAGAAATGCCCTGGAAAGAGCCATGCTCCACTTTGCACATTTTGCTAAGGAGGCTGAGAAACTTGATGAGGACAGATATAAGATAAAGATATTTTATGACAGGGCAGATGAAAGGGAAATGGTTATAAGAATCCTTTCCTTTGGGCCTATGGTAAGGGTTACAGCCCCAGAGGATTTCGTAAACTTAATAAAGGAAAGACTGAAAAAACAAAAAAGTTGCGGGAAATAACATCTTCGCAACTTTTTTTCCGTGATAACATAGGGCGCTTTGTGTAGAATGGCAATGTAAACATAGGGGATGGCGAATGTCATCGGATGGTGCTACAAAGGAAAACATGCACGCCGGCCATTTCCTAAAAAAGACGCAAACAGCAATTTGTACTTACTCAATCAATGAAAATGTCCTCAAGGGGACTTAACGCCGGAAATCAATTCCGGTAAGACCAAGTACGCGTCTTGTTAAAAGGCACTTGCAGCAATTTTCAAATTTTGAAAAGGACCGAGGGTATAGCGAATGACACAGCTAAGCGACAGGTTCAAATCCTGTTTTGAAACAGTGCCTTGTTATTTTTAAGAAGAATAGAAGGAGGGAATTCTATGTTAAGATACATTAAGGAAGAAGCAAATCTTACAATGACAGAAAACGGAGCCGTGACTTTCGAGTCCACCGGGTCACACTGCCTTGATTTGTTTGGTACCATCGGTGCTCTCCGCAGAGAAGCAGACAGGGAAATAATAACCCGATTTATCCGCGCATATACGGAAAATTCTGATATGGCCATGAAAATTCTCTTCTTTGCCAGAGATATAAGGGGAGGCTTAGGGGAGAGACGGGTGTTCAGAGTGATTTTCAACTGGCTTGCAGCCAATGAACCTGAATCCGTTAAAAAGAACCTTAAATATGTGGCGGAATACGGTCGCTTTGATGACCTGCTTTCCCTCATGGGAACGCCTTGTGAAAAGCCAATGGTGGAAATAATCAGGGGTCGCTTTGAAGCTGACATTGATGCTTTGGCGGAAGGTAAGGAGGTTTCTTTGCTGGCAAAATGGCTCCCCTCAGTAAACGCTTCCTCCTCGGAAACAATTATGGCAGGAAAAAGGATAGCCGGCCTGTTGGGCTTGGGGGACAGGGAATACAGAAAAGCCTTGTCAGCTCTTAGAGGGCAGATTAAAATAATAGAAAACAGCCTTCGCCAAAAGGATTATAGCTTTGACTATTCAAAGCAATCCTCCAGAGCCATGCTGAAATACAAAAAGGCTTTTATGAGAAATGACGGTCAGCGCTACGAGAGCTTTATAAAAGAAGTTCTTGCCGGTAAAGCTGTGCTTCACGCCGACAACGTGTCACCTTATGAGCTGGTGGAACCGTATATAAGAAAGGATTGGTACTGCGAGGGAAGCCCCAACCTGGAAAACATGACTAAGCAGGAAAAGGCTGCTCTCAATGCAACCTGGGCATCTATGGCGGATTTTGGCAACGATGAAAACACCTTGGCTGTCATAGACACCTCCGATTCCATGTATTTTGACATGAAGCCTCTGCCTGCGGCGGTGGCACTGTCCTTAGGCATATACTTTGCTGAGCACAGCAAGGGCATGTTTAGAAATCATTTCATAGAGTTTTCCGCTCGTCCTCAGCTCATAGAAATAAAGGGAGAGACCTTCGTAGACAAGCTGAGATATGTAGCGTCCTTCAACCAGGCGGCAAACACCAACCTTGAAGCTGTCTTTGACTTGATTTTAGAGGCAGCGGTAAAGAATAAGGCGGCACAGGAGGAATTACCCGCAAAGCTGGTAATCATCTCCGATATGGAGTTTGATGAATGTATGGAAAGCGCCTCCGAGACCAATTTCAGAAATGCCAAGAGGAAATACGAAGCCGCCGGATACAAATTACCGGAGATAGTATTTTGGAATGTGGCAAGCAGAAATCGTCAGCAGCCCGTCACTCAAAATGAGGCAGGTGTGGCCTTGGTTTCCGGCGTAACTCCCAGACTTTTCTCCATGGTGGCAGGGGGGCTTATTTCACCCTACGAATTCATGCGGGAAGTAGTGGAAAGCAAGCGATACGAAAAGATAGAAGCATAATATGAGAAAGGCGGGTCATGGTTGGGTTCGCCTTTTGTGAAAGGAAATAAAATGTTTGAGATAAAAGGAAAGAAGAATACTGCCATCTGTTACGCAAAGGTGGCAGATGAAAAAGCTGTGGAGCAGATTCGAAGAATGTGCGATTACTCTTTGACAGAAGGAAGCCGTGTAAGAATCATGCCCGATGTTCACGCCGGAAAGGGCTGCACCATAGGCACCACCATGACCATAATAGACAAGGCCTGCCCTAATATTGTAGGCGTGGACATAGGCTGCGGCATGTATACGGTGAAGCTGGCAGAGAAGGCGGTGGATTTTGCAAAGCTTGATGAGGCGGCTCACTTCATCCCTTCGGGAATGAACACCTGGGAAAGCAGAATTGAAGCCTTTGACCTTATGGAGCTGCGGTGTTACCGCTCTCTTAGTTATAAAAAGCGGTTGGAGCGCTCCCTGGGTACTTTAGGAGGAGGAAATCACTTCATAGAAGTGGACAAAGGAACCGACGGAACCCTCTACCTTGTCATCCATTCGGGAAGCCGCAATTTAGGAAAGCAGGTTGCAAAAATATATCAGCAGCTTGCCGTGGATTTGCATAGAGGAAAGGAAGACTTTTTAACGGCACGGAAGGAGATACTCCGAAGCTATAAGGAAGATGGGCGCCAGAGGGAGATTGAAGGTGCTTTGCAGGCTTTGCAGAAGGCTTACGAAGAAAAAATTTTGGAAACTCCCGAAGACCTGTGCTGGCTGTATGGCTCTCTCTTAGAGGACTATCTCCACGATGTGGAAATATGCCAGAGATTTGCTTGTCGCAACCGAGAAAAGATGGCGGAAATAATTTTGGAAAGAACGGGGCTTATCCCTGTAGATGCTTTCCATACCATCCATAACTACATCGATACGGATGAAAACATTCTGCGAAAGGGTGCCATCGCAGCCCACAGAGGAGAGAGGGTGCTGATCCCTATAAATATGCGAGACGGTTCTGTTTTGGCGGTGGGCAAAGGAAATCCGGATTGGAACTTCTCCGCACCTCACGGAGCCGGTAGGCTCATGTCCAGATTCCAAGCGAAAAATTCCATAGATGTGGAGGCCTACAAGGAAGCCATGGCAGGGATATATACCACCTCCGTCAGCGAGGAAACCTTAGACGAAGCCCCTATGGCCTATAAATCCATAGATGACATCATCGATGTAATCGCAGAGACGGTGGATATAATTGATATAATGAAGCCTGTCTATAACTTTAAGGCCGGTGAAGATGATGCCCCTTGGAAGAGGAGGTAGGAAGATGTAGAGAAGAGATTTGTAGGGGAAATAGGGGGGAGGAAGTGTGGAAAATATTGATATTCTACATTGCCTTTGTTATAATAGAAACAATCAAAAACATCTGCAGAAATTGCAGATGTTGAATGCACCCCGGTGCAGTCGGGCAAGCCGACGATGTGAATAAATTTTTATTTGAACTCGCAATGTAATTTCATAGGATTGAATTACAAGTTGATGATACCATAGTACGAGGAGGATGTCAATATGGGAAAAGTTGCCAACAAAGAATATTATCTTGGATTAGACATAGGAACTGATTCAGTTGGGTATGCGGTGACAGATACGGACTATAGACTTTTAAAGTTCAAAGGGGAACCTATGTGGGGATCCCATTTGTTTGAAGCCGCAAAACAAGCAAGCGAGAGAAGAACCTTTAGAACATCACGTAGGAGATTGGATAGAAGACAACAGAGAGTAAAATGGGTACAGGAAATCTTTGCAAGGGAAATTGAAAAAATAGATGCTAATTTTTTTAGGCGGATAAGAGAGAGCGCCCTACTCAGTGAAGATAAAGATGATACAAATTGCATATTTTCCGACCAGGAGTTTTCAGATAAAGAGTTCCATAATAAATACCCAACGGTACATCATCTTATTTGTGATTTGATGATAAAACAAGAGAAGAAAGACATTCGCCTTATATATATTGCCTGTGCGTGGCTTGTAGCACATCGTGGACATTTTCTAAGTGAAATTGACGGTGATAACATAGAAGCACTTACAAATATTGTGCCCATATATGACGAATTTAGCAAGTGGTTTACTGAAAGAGGTATTAATCAACCGTGGAGTTGTGATATAGATGATTTTGAAGATGTACTAAGTAGGAAATGCCGAATTTCTGAAAAGGAAAATGCCTTCAAAGAACTTTTCTTTGGTGGATCAATCCCTAAGGAGCAGGATGAAGGCTATGAGATATCCATTGCATCCATGATAAAATTGCTTTCAGGCGGAGAAACGCAGGTAAAGAAACTATTCATTTCTGATACTGAACTTGCTGCTAATACTGAAAAAATTTCTTTTAAGATGGAAGATGAAGCCTTAGAAGAAGTTTTAATGCAGTTGGGAGAGTATGCAGAACTTATTGTAGCTATGAAAAAGTTGTATGACTGTGCTCTGCTAAAAGAATTACAGAAAGGGGGCAGCAGTATCTCAGGAGCGAAAGTAGCTATATATGAAAAACATAAAAGAGATCTGAAAACCCTTAAGTATTTGGTAAGAACCTATGCGATGGAATCTTACGATAATATGTTTAGAAATGGTAGTCAAGTTAGCTATTCATCATATGTGGGAAATTACAAATCAATGCCCACGGGCGCAGCAAAACCTGCCAAGTTGAAATCCGTTGAAGAATTATATAAAGAGATAAGTAGGGTTTTCACAGACTCGATTCAAGAGTCATTCAGCAAAGAAGACCGTATGTTATTCGAAGAAATGAACAAGGAAATGGATTTATTGGATTTCCTACCCAAACAGGTAGTCGTCAATAATCGTGTAATTCCTCAACAATTATACTATGCAGAACTAAAAAAAATACTTGCTATTGCATCAGAAAACCACCCTTTTTTGGTGGAAATGGACAAGGAAGGGCTTACGGCAGTTGAGAAAATACTTTCAATATTCAGTTATAGGATACCATATTTTGTCGGTCCCCTTAACCCTGACAGTAAACATGCGTGGATTGTAAAAAAGGGTCAAGGGAAAGTAATGCCGTGGAATATTAAGGAGAAAATAGATTACGACAAAAGCGAGAAGGCATTCATAGATAGAATGACTAACAGGTGCACATATCTGCCAAATGAGGATGTTTTACCGAGATGGTCTATTTTGTATTCTAAGTATACTGTGCTTAATGAAATAAACAACCTAAAAGTGGATGGAAGGGATATCTCAGTCGAATTAAAAAAGAACATCTATAATAATCTCTTTGTAAAGAATAAGAAAGTGACGATGAAGAGGATTAGGGAATATCTTCTCTCGAATGGAATTCTAACAAAAGATGAGAATGGGAAAACTAAAGAAATTCTTTCGGGCACGGATGTTGAAATAAAATCATCTGTTAAGGCGCAGTCTGATTTTAGAAGGTTGTTGGAAGGAAATATATTGTCATTAGATGATGTCGAAGAAATAATAAAACATTCTACATATATAGAAAGCAGAGCACGTTTTAAAAAGTGGATTGAAGAGAATTTTGATTTATCGGAGGATGATACAAATTATATTTCACATCTTAAGTATAAAGATTTTGGAAGACTTTCAAAGAAATTGCTTAATGAAATTGAGGGAACAAACAAAAGGACGGGAGAGAAGGGTACGGTAATGTACTTTCTCTGGAATACAAATGATAATTTAATGGAAATAATAGCTGATCAGAACAAGTATGATTTTTCTGAAATAATCAGTGATATGCAAAAGAAATCATGTCAAACGAGCATGCTTCTTAATGAACGATTAGAAAAAATTGGTATCTCCAATGCTGTTAAAAGACCTGTTATTAGAACACTTGATATTGCTTCGGACATTTTCAAAGCTATGGGGAAACAGGAGCCTAAGAAAATATTTATAGAGATGGCTCGAGGTGCCGGTGATGATGAGAGAGGAAAAAGAACTAAGTCTCGAAAGGCCCAAATCGAAGAATTATATAAACAAATAAAAAATGAAGATTCATTGGAGTTGTTAAAAGCGCTGAATGAAATGGGAGAGGCTGCAGACAGAACCCTCCAAAGCCAAAAACTATATTTGTACTATTTGCAGATGGGCAAGTGCATGTATTGTGGTGAACCTATTGCCATACAAGAAATAAATAATACAACATACTGTGATATTGACCATATTTGGCCAAGATCATATGTGAAGGATGATAGCGTTATTAACAATAAAGTGCTGGTTCACACACAGGAAAACCAAGCTAAAAGGGACGAGTATCCACTGCCTGTGGAATGGAGAAATAAGATGCGTGGCTTTTGGGATACTCTACACGATATAAAAATTGATGGCACCAGCTTATTGGGAGATATAAAGTATAATAGGCTTATTAGGAATCATGGATTTTCCAAAGAGGAGAAGCAGGGTTTTATAAACAGGCAGCTGGTAGAAACTCGGCAATCCACCAAGTGCATCGCACAATTATTAAAAGAAAAATTCCCAAAGGCAGAAATTATATATATAAAAGCGGGAATAGTATCGGACTTCAGACACGAGTATGGAGACATTAAAAACAAGGCGTTAAATTTGAAAATGCCGGAAAACAGGCGAAGAGAGATGCAACTTGTAAAGTGCCGTTCCGTTAATGACCTTCATCATGCCAAGGATGCATACCTGAACATCGTTGCAGGTAATGTTTATGATGCAAAATTTACAAAAAAATATTTTAATATTGATAATGACAAATATTCCCTAAAAGAAAGTATAATATTTGGAACCCCGACTATGCATAGTAACTTATGGGATCCGCAAAGACATCTTAAGATTGTTGAAAAAATGATGAATAACAATCATATTCATTTGACGAAATATTTAACATGCCAAAAGGGTGGGTTCTTCGACCAAATGCCTCTTAAGGCAGGGGAACACCTAATACCTAGAAAAAAAGGGATGAACCCGGAAAAATATGGTGGGTATAACAAGGCGACAGCATCTTTTTATACTTTGGTAAAATATAAAAAAAGTAAAAGATATGAGCTAACCTTAATTCCGGTTGATTTGATGGTTGCTGAGAAGTTCAAGCTTGACGAAGAATTTGCGATGGAATTCGTACAAAAATACCTTGGAAGTAAAGTAAGCGAAATATCTTTTGTAATGGGTGCAAAGGTTCTAAAAATAAATACAATAATCGAGTTAGATGGCTTTAGAACGATCATAGCGGGTAAAGCAAACGGAGGTAAATTAGTTATGCTTAGAAGCA
>JBHADF010000017.1:0-4570 GCA_041854955.1 Anaerovoracaceae bacterium
AGCCTTTCAATATCGGGTACATATAGAGGACCCGGCTTTAATTTCCAGGCCTTTGAGGACGGTTCACGCCACTATACCTGTAGGTTCGGTGACGATAACAGCTTTACCCTTACATGCCCCCTATATCTCCTAAAGGGGAATGTCTTCATGAATCTGCGTCAGATATTAGGTTCAGATGAAGGCTTCAACCCCTACGGAGGCTATGTAAACGGTTTCCTCATACTGGCTGAAAAGAACGAAAAAAGGAACTTCCTTGAAACCAATATGGCTTCAAAAAAGCTCCTTGAAAAGCTGATGAAGGATAACCCTCCACCCCTTATTAATCTTTAAGACCTAATACAAATCAGAAATCCCATGCCTGCTCGATAAGCTTTCTCGTTATTTGAGGGACTACATTCAGCAGGCTGTTTTTTTCCACCCTTTCGGACCATTTATGGTATTCCCTGCCGATAGGGCCATATATGACGGCAGGTACTTGAACCCGGGCTATTGCATCGAAGTCTATGGAATAAATATCTCCCCACAAAGGTGTTTCCTCCGCCACAGCGGAAGCTGCATTTTGCTCTGAATCAAAGGCTGAATAGCTGTTATCGGATATGCCCATAAAGTAATTCTGATATTCCACCTCTATGTTGAAAGTCTTGGATTCCGCCGAAACTGTTTCATAAGCTTTTCTCGCATTCTCTCCGCCATATACGGCAGGATAGTATGGCGGCGCAAAGGCCAATAAAACTACAGGCCGGGTAAAATTGGCAAAATTCATAACCTTTTCCATTAAAAGCAAAGTTCCGTCGGGGTAAGTGAGCTTCCCCCGCTCCACTTCTCCTTGAATTTCTCTGTAGGCAGCCTCATACATTGCGGTGAAAGCTTCTCCTCTGTCCTTTAATAATTGCGCTTTCAAGGATGAAAAATCATAGACTGCAGGTTCCAATCCCAATTTTTCTTTGGTCTCGAAGCTGTTAATTTTCTTAAATTCCCTATAGGTATCTTCAAAAATAGCAATTTCTCTGCTGCAAACTTCTTCAGAAATTTTCCTGATTTTCTCCATGGTATCTCCCGGTGAAGTGCTCAAACTCATAACCGTGAAATAACCTCCTGCCCGGAGGGGTACGGATACATCGTAATTTTCTTTCAAATCCCGCATTTTCAGCCATGTAGGAGGCATGGTTGCCTCTCTTTCATATTTGTCCACAAAGTCCAGGGAATTGCTGGTTTTTGCATATATACCGGACAGAATGCTCAAGGGATTAAATCCGTCAAAGCAGTGGCCTATATGGCTGCTTATACCTTGCACTAAAACTACCGGCATCAGCTTTCCTACAGACCCCAAATACATTATCTGCTTTCCGCCCACTAAATCCGTAGGCTCGGAATTTATCAGCAGCTTGTATTCAAGATGCCTTTCCTTTCCAAGTCGGGCCAAAAGCTTCACTCCGTTTCTCATACCGAGAGAGTAGGATTCCTCATCACATACCGGCATAAACAAAATGCTCCCCTCTACACCCCCGGACAAAGCTTTATCGGCATATTCCGCCAGCAGCTCCATGTGAATGGCGATTCCGCCTTTCATATCAGCCGCACCTTTTCCCCAAATCCATCCCTCGGATTCCATATCTTCGGCTTGCTGGGTGTTCATACTGTTCCTTGCAATAGCAGCCTCCAATTTATCACCTAAATCATAGGCCAGATGTTTTATGTCACCGTAATCGAATTCGTCAACCACATCAAAATGTCCGCTCAAGATAACCGTATCCTTTCGCTTTCCTTCAATCAAGGCAAAGGGTATGTGTCTTTTAAAAGGGTCTCCTTCTATGGCCAGCAGTCCGCAATTTTCCGGATATTTTTTAAAATATTCCAAGTCCTTAATGTACTCATAGATGTATTCGGATGCCAGATTTTCAGACTCGGTTCCCGTTATGGATTTTAGGGATACCAGCTTGGTAAGGATTGACAGTATCCTTTGTTCTCTTTCTTTATTTGCCATCATATGTTACCTCATTTTCTTTTCACAGCTTTAAAGCTATACACAAAAAGGATGAACATCAGTCCATCCTTCTTTAATATGGTGACTCTACCGGGATTCGAACCCGGGTAGCCGCCGTGAGAGGGCGGAGTCTTAACCACTTGACCATAGAGCCATATTCACGCATCTTTTTCACGAAAGCTATCATATCATAAACCTGCTTTGATTTCAATGGTTTTTGTCAAATATATTGAAAATTTGCCAAAATCACCAAGTCTTGTATGGTATTTTTCGCTTTAGCTATGTCAGTTTGGAGCAGCTCATAAGAGAGTTGCTCCAATTCTGACCCCGTTACAGGCAAAATAAGCCCGAAGACCCCTCACCTCTCCACGTTTTTATGGCTTCTAAGATTCATTGACCAACTTTCCCGTCATATGCTCGATGGTCATCTCGAGCATCTGCACATAGGGACCGTCCTTCGCGATTTTATTCTCTATATCTGCAGATTCCAAAGGCATAGGGTAAAACTTTTTCATAAGATTCTTCAAGGCTTGCAAAGCCTCTCCGTCTAAATCCGTTTTTCTTACCTTTCCGAAGACAATTACACTCTTTATATTCAGAGCCCAGTCTCCCTCCTTCTGAAAGCCTTCATCCATAGCACAGAAGGATGCTTTTCCATCTGCATCTATCGACTCCAGCTTGTAACCTCCCTTTCCTGAGTGAAAATACAATTTCCCGTTCAGATATATCTGATTCATGGGAAAAGCATATGGATATCCGTCATCTCCATTCAGTGACAAAACACCTCTGGGCGCATTTTCCAAAACTTCAACACATTCCTCAAAAGAAAGTTCCTGTTTGAATCTTCTCATTTTTCTAAACACAAAATCACGTATAATCCAATTATCCTCTTTTGAGGTAATGGATTATTCTCCTTTCTCCCAATCTCTTGGGTTTTATTGAATACTCCATTATAATACTTAAAGCACTGTGGATCTGTATCTATAAAATTACAGCTTCGACTGTTCGGAGGTGACTCAGACCACAGCTTTTCGTCTATTACTGGTAATTAGTTTGTTAACGCTTGACGTTTCTATTTACGTGATTACACAGCCGAATTCTCTGTGGAAGACAGCAGTGCTAAATATTATTTCAGGAGGTAAATCTCTATGTCCATGTACTTTGTTGGAATTGATATTTCCAAGTACAAACACGATTGCTGCATCATTTCTGCAGCCGACCAGCAGATCGTTTCCAAATTTACCATTACTAATGATAAAGAAGGATTTGAGCATCTGCTTATTTCTCTTAATTCTCTCTCCAATCCTGAGGATATAAAAATAGGGTTTGAATCAACTGCCCATTATGCCCTCAATCTTGAACTTTTCCTTGAAAACGCTCACCACAGCTTCATGGAAGTTAATCCAGTTCTTATCAGGGAATATAAAAAGTCTACAACTCTAAGGCGAACCAAAACCGATTCTGTTGACTGTGAATCAATAGCCCGGTGGTTAATGACGGTTGAGTACAAACCCCATTCAAAAGGATTTTACCACGCTTATTCCCTAAAGTCACTAACCCGTTTACGTGACAGGCTGATTCGTCAGCGTTCTTTTTATCTTGTAAAGATTACAAATGTTTTAGACCATACCTTTCCGGAATTTAAACCATTTTTCAATGAGAGACTCTCTAAAACTGCTATCTATCTTCTTGAAAACTATGGCTCTGCCGAGAAAATGGCTCATATGAATTTTGCATCTTATGACAAGCTCCGTTGTATTTCAAGAGGTAAGTTTTCCATACAACAGTTCCTTCGTTTGAAAGAACTGGCTGCAAACACAGTAGGTGTTAATAATTCTATCTTTGATATCGAACTAAACAGCTTACTTACTATATACAAATCTCTTTGCAAAGAAATAGATACCCTTGAAGCTGAGATTATCCGACTTATCGAAGAAGTACACCCTCACTATCTATCCATTCCCGGTATCGGACCTGTTTCAGCAGCTGTTATTTACGCTGAATATGGGGATATATCAAGCTTTTCAAATCCCGGACAGATGCTTGCATTTGCAGGAATTGAACCCGGCATTAACGATTCCGGAACAGAATCCCATGGTGGCAGAATGGTAAAACATGGTTCTTCACAACTTCGCTACGTTCTTCTTAACGCCTGCCTTCCTTTAATCCGTTTTGACATAACCTTTGCAACCTATTATGCAAAGAAACGTGCAGAAGGCAAAAAACACAGGGTAGCTATTACTCATGTAGCAAAGAAACTGATCAGAGTCATCTATGCATTGGAGAGGCAGGATGTAGACTTTAATGTTCAGAAACTTCGCTAATATCTGCTTTACATATATTTATCTGTCCCATCTGCAATACGATGTATTCAGATGGTCTGTTA
Source organism: Anaerovoracaceae bacterium (assembly GCA_041854955.1). Classification (GTDB taxonomy): domain Bacteria; phylum Bacillota; class Clostridia; order Peptostreptococcales; family Anaerovoracaceae; genus CAMENZ01. Next base: position 4,371 of record JBHADF010000017.1, read on the forward strand.
AAGTTACCCATTTTTACAAATATAACTTTTTTAAAAATCTCTTGACTATTTATAGTTTGTCACCTCCAAAACAAAATAAGAGCCACAAGAAAGTTTATCCTTGCAGCTCGTCATAGCATAAAATAACACCACTAAGCAAAAGTGGCAACAGCACTATATTGAGTAAGATAGACATATAACTTTCTTGCAATAGACACAAT
>JBHADF010000018.1:0-11499 GCA_041854955.1 Anaerovoracaceae bacterium
GTCTTTCCGTTGGTTCCCGTAATGGCTACGAAGTTGCCCCTGGCTATTCTGTAGGCTATCTCCAGCTCGCCGGTGATTTCAGCACCTTGAGCTTCTTCTCTCTTTATAAAGTCCATCTCCGGATCTACTCCGGGGCTCAAAATTATCATGTCGAAGCTTTTGTTAAGTTCGGGGAGACAGTTAAAATAGCACTTCACTTTACGGCTTTCTAAATAATTCAACAGCTGGCCGTCTATCTTTCCCATTTCCTTGGAATCCTGTACTGCCACTTCAGCTCCCAGCTCCAGCATGGCTTTAGTAGCTGCAATGCCGGATTTTCCAAGGCCTACTATTAAAACCTTTTTACCCTTTATGTTTTCCATATTCATGTTTTCCATGGTAGAAACCTCCTGTTCCCTAAGGCATCATCAAAAGATATGCCACTCCGCAAAATACCACTGTAGCCGCCATAAACATGATGACCACCCTGGTTTCATGAAGACCTGATAATTCAAAGTGATGGTGGAGAGGAGCCATTTTAAAGAGGCGCTTTCCACCTGTTTTCTTAAAGTATACAACCTGAAGGATTACGGAAAGAGCTTCGAATACGTACACAAGTCCGGCTACCGCCAATATTATTTCAGCCTTCATCATGATGGCCGTAGCTGCCAGCATTCCGCCCAACATCATAGAGCCTGTATCCCCCATGAAAATCTTTGCAGGGAAACGGTTGAAAACCAAAAATCCCAGACAGGCACCTGCCAAGGCTATCATGATCAATGAATAATCCCCATAGCCCCAAGTCATGGCAAGTACAGCCATGAAGATGGCCACAAAGGTGGTCACACCGGAGGCTAAGCCGTCTAAACCGTCAGTAAGGTTTACTGAATTGGAGAAGGCCACCATGACGAACATTACCCAAGGTATGTAAAAGATTCCTAAGTCTAAGGTTTGTCCCCAAAGAGGTATCCATATGGCGCTGTTGGATTCAGCCTCCGCAAAGGCTCCCAGTATCATGTAGTCCCCGGAATGGAAGTAAGCCCAAAGGCCGAAGGCCAGAGAAAAGGCCACCTGCATGACTATTTTCTGCTTGGGGCTTATGCCCTTGTTGTTTTTCTTTATGGCCTTTTCGTAGTCATCAATAAAGCCTATGAGGCCAAACAGAAGGCCCGTTAAAAGCACAACTACCATAGAAATGTTTAAGGCACCAAGCCAAAGTCCGTAGCCAATAGATACCACTATAGTTGTGGCCGCAGTGGCTATACCTCCCATGCTGGGAGTTCCCGTTTTCGACAGGTGGGATTGGGGCCCTACTTCCCTGACGAACTGCTTAAACTGATGCTTCTTCAGAAAAGGTATCATCAGTCCTGTAAGGATGGCTGCTACTACCGCAGGAATTGCGATAAAGATAAACATGCGCGACAGTGTAATCATTTTTTTCTCCTCAATAATTTATAATTTCAGGACAAATCAGCCCAATATGATTTTCGAAATTTCTCCCAGCTTCATGCCGTTGGAGGCTTTTATAAGAACCGTGTCTCCGCCTTTCAGCATGGGGGGAACGGCAGCCTTGGCGGCCTCTGTATCGGTGAAATAGACAACCTTTTCTTTGCTCAAAAGCTTTTCCGCCTCTGCAGCGTAGAAGGCGGCCTTTTCTCCTATGGCTATAAGAAGGTCCACTTTATTTTCTCCTACGTATCTTCCTATATCACGGTGAGCACTTTCGCTCATATCGCCGATTTCGAATATGTCTCCCAGGATGGCAACGCGTCTGCCTTCAAGGGGCTTTTCCATGGCCATCAGGGTGTTTATAGCTGATTTCATGGATTCAGGGCAGGCATTGTAGCTGTCATCGATTACCTTTATACCCCTACTTTCCTTTATATTCAAACGATTGTCCGTCAGCTTTACGGCAGATAGACCTTCCATAGCCTTTTCCACAGTTATACCCAACAGGTTTCCTGCGGCTATGGCCAAGGTTCCGTTTATGGCGTTATGGGCTCCGGGGATCGGCAATTTGATAAGATATTCCTTTCCCTCATGGGTAAGCCTGTATTCTACTCCATTCTCCCCCAGATCCTTAATGTCCGAAACCCTATATTCACAGCCTTCGCCCTTTCCGACTCCAATGACCTCATATATTCCTGCCGTATTCTCTTCCGTGAGCATATCATTATCCCGGTTCACTATGAGAACTGAGTTTTCATCAAAGTTGGCGGTTATTTCCAGTTTAGCCTTTAATATGTTTTCCCGGCTACCGAGACGCTCGATATGGGAAATACCCACATTAGTTATGAGACCTACATCGGGATGAGCTATGTCTACCAGATTTTTTATCTGTCCGGAGCCGCTCATTCCCATCTCCAGAATGGCGATTTCAGTGTCCTCCGGAAAATCCAATATGGACAGGGGCATCCCTACCCAGTTGTTGAAGTTTTTAGGATTTCTTCCGGTCTTATAGGTTGTGGAGCATATATAGTAGAGCATGTCCCGGGTGCTGGTCTTTCCAACGCTGCCGGTTACAGCTATTTTCTTTTTCAAAGGTAGCCGTGACAGATAGTCCTTTGCCAGCCCTTGCAAGGCCTTAAGGGTGTCATCCACCAGGATTACATTTAAGCCTGTCTCAGAGCCGGAAATCACCGGCTCGGGAAGTTTTTCCTCCTTCGATACGAAAAAGGTTACACAACCCTTTTCCAAAGCGCTTTCCAGAAAATCGTGTCCGTCCCTTTCCTCTCCGACCATGGCAAAGAAGCCGTGTTCCGGTGTTACCATCCGAGAATCGGTAGCAACATGGTTTATCACGTTATTCTCGTCACCGAAAAGCAGCCTGCCTCCCGTAGCTTTCAAAAGTTCTCTGACACTGTATTTTCTCATAATCTATCTCCGTCATCCATTATATTTCCACAACATTATATATGCTTTTCATCTCGCTAACAACAGCTTTTGCTCTTAATCCCCGTAAACATAAACTATGGAATTTTTTCTCACCTTGCTGCCTGCTTTAGGGTATTGGTCTACCACTATAAAGTTTTCATCCTGAGCCACGGAATCCGGTTTATTTATTCTAAGTCCGGCTCCGCCCAATATACCTGCTGCCTCGGCATAATCTTTTCCTATTACGTTTGGCACCTTGGTGTTTTCACCCTTGAGAGCGGCCTGCTCTTCGCTGGTGTATTCCGGCGAAATGTTCATATATCTCATAAGGTCCTGCAAAATCTCCTTCGCTATAGGAGCTGCTACTACGGAACCGTATATGGAGGTTTTAGGGCTGTCTACAATTACAAGGATTGAAAGCTCCGGGTCGTTTACAGGCACCATACCCAGGAAGGAGCTGTAGTAATTATGTCCGTAAACTCCGTTTTCTACCTTATTGGCAGTTCCCGTCTTTCCGCCGATGCGGTAGCCGGGTATCTTGGCATTTCCGCCGCCGCCCTTGGCAACTACGTATTCCATAATTTCTTTCATGTCTTCGGCGGTCTTGTTGGAAATAACCTTTCTTACGATTTTAGGCTCATATTCCTGTACCAGTTTTCCTGATCCGTCGGCAAGTCCCTTCACATAATGAGGTTCCACCAGAACACCCTTATTGCCTATGGCATTACAAGCGGTCAAAAGCTGTATAGGTGTAAGGGAAATACCCTGGCCGTAGCCTATGGTGGCAAGTTCAACAGGTCCCGTATTGGCCAAGCTCTGAATGATGGCCGATGCTTCTCCGGGATAATCTATACCCGTCTTTTCTGTTATGCCGAAAAGGTCTATGTATTTATGCATTCTTGTTTTTCCCAATCTTTTGGCCACGGCCGCCATAGCCGGGTTGCAGGAGTTTCCCACAGCCTCCTTGAGGGTCTGTACTCCGTGAGCACCGCTGGTCCAGCAGTGGAGCACATAGTCGGCAACTCTGAAGCTTCCGTTGCATACAAAGGTGTCCCCCGGCTTTACAGCTCTTTCCTCGATAGCCGCCGATGCAGTTATGAGCTTAAAGGTTGAGCCCGGTTCATAGGTATCGCTGACGATGGGGTTTTTCCACATTTTGGACAAATAAGCGGTCTTTTCCGTATTGTCCATCTTATCGTACTTCTTCTTATCCTTCTTCGATACGCTGTAGGGTGAGTTGGGATCGTATCCCGGCGTAACCGCATTGGCCAATATCTCTCCTGTCTTGGGATTCATTATGAGGCACATTATTCTGGAGGCCTTGGTCTTTTCCAATGCGTCGGAAATGGCCTTTTCGGCGTAGTACTGCACGGCCTCATCTATGGTGAGTACCACATTCAAGCCGTCCTGCTGTTCGAAGTAGCTTTCCGTTCCTCCCACCAGCTCGTTTCCTGTCAGGTCGGTATTTTTAACCCATCTTCCGGCTACGCCCTTGAGATATTGGTCATACTGCAGCTCTATGCCTGTTCTTCCCACATTTTCATCATTTACGCTTCCCAAAAGCTGTGAAGCGAAATTGCCCAAGGGATAATACCTTCTGGTTCCTTCCACCAGCTCTACACCCTTGTATTTCAGGTCTCGTATAGCCTTGGCCTGTTCCTTTGTCAGGTACTTGGAAACGCAAACGAGAGCTTGCTCCTTCATGAACAGCTCTTTTATCTTTTGGCTTTCCATTTCTAAAATAGGGGCGAAGGCTTCAGCCATTTCACCTCTCTTCGCTTCATCATAGTCCGTGTTTATATCTGCAGGTCTTATCCAAAGAGCATAGCAGATTACACTGGTAGCCAGTTCTTTTCCGTTTCTGTCGTAGATGATTCCTCTCTTAGGCTCTATGATAGTGTCCTTGGTCTGCTGAGCAATGGCCTTTTCCGTATATTCCTCCGCTTTTACGATCTGTATGACGGCTATTTTGAATGTCAAGAGGAGCAAAACAAGGCACATTACTGCAAAGACTATGGCAATTCTCCTCTTATTGTCCTGTTTTATGACTGGTTTCATGGTATCTCCTTGATAAGAAGCAAGCCAGACCACTAATCCCCATTTAAAGTTGTCTGGCTTGCAGGTGTATGAAATTATTCTAAAGAGTGAGGATCTCTTTTCTTTTGCCTTATGCTATTAGGAATATGCCCTTTGTCTGATGCTCTTAGCCAAGCCCTTGGTTTCACTTACATTACCTGACAGGTAAATGCACTGGTTGGAACGAGGATATCTCATATTGAGGGTTCCTATGGCGTATTCCTCTACAGCTTCTATGCTGTTGGACCCTTCAATTTCTATGTTCAGCATGGTTATTTCGTTTTCCAGCACTAAATTTTCCTTGTTCATTTTGTTTATGGAATATTTTATCTCTGTGGCCTTTGCATTGAGGAAAACAACGCCTACCAGCAAAATCCCGATCAAAACCGTAATAGCTACGGTACGGCGTGCTGCCCTATGGCCTGCAGTAGTTGCTGTAGCTGTTTTTCTCTCTGTTTCATGTCCTATTACAGAAGGCTTTTCTCTCCTTACACTGACCTTTCTACGAGGCTCCTCTCTTAAAGGCAAGCCTCTTTGAGGTAAGGTGTTTATGAAATCCGTTGCGTAGGAGGAAGGTCCTACATAGGAATATTCACGTGTATATGCTCTTTCTGCCTGTGCCATTACTTTCCCATCCTTTTATCCATCGCTCACTGAATAAGATTATTTCTTCTCCGCCACCCTCAGCTTGGCGCTTCTGGCCCTGGGGTTAGTCTCAACCTCTTCTTCGCCGGGCAAAATAGGCTTCCCCGACTTCTTTGTTATGTCCCCGATTTTTCCGCACACACATACAGGAAATTCTTTAGGGCAGGTGCAAGGGTTTATTCTTCGGTTTATGGCCTCTTTTACGATTCTGTCCTCCAGGCTGTGGAAGGTTATCACACATATCCTTCCTCCCGGTGACAAAACATCGCAAAATTCATCCACGGCTCTTTCAAGCTGTCCCAGCTCGTCATTGACTTCTATGCGTATGGCTTGAAAGGTTCTCTTCGCCGGATGAGGGCCGTCTCTTCTTGCGGCAGCCGGTATGGCTGCTTTTATTATATCTACCAATTCGTAGGTGGTGCTGATAGGCTTTTCCCTTCTGGCCTTCACTATGAAGTCGGCTATTCTGGAGGCCCATCTTTCCTCCCCGTATTTGTAAATCAGATTTTTCAATGCTTCGCCGCTGTAGGTATTGACAACTGTGTAGGCAGTCAATTTGTCGTCGCGACTCATTCTCATGTCCAGAGGCGCGTCCTGCATGTAGGAGAAGCCTCTTTCAGGATTGTCCAGTTGGAAGGATGAAACTCCCAAGTCCAGCAAAGCTCCGTCAATATGGTCAATTCCCAACTCCTCTAATACACTTTTTATATCTGAGTAGTTGCTCTGAACGAAAATTTTCCTGCAGCTGTACTTTTCCAATCGTTTCTCAGCGGCTGCCAAGGCATCTCTGTCCCTGTCTATTCCTATTAGGGTTCCCTTTTCCGAAAGCCTTTCGCAGATTCCGGAAGCGTGTCCGCCGCCTCCCAAGGTGCCGTCCACATATATGCCACAGGGGTCTATATTCAAACCCTCCATACACTCTTCATATAAAACTGATACGTGTTTGAATTCCATGGCGTCCTCTTAATGTTTTTTGTTTGGTCAGCTATGGCTCATCAGAAGTTGTATTCCTGAAGTGCTAAGCTGAAGTCTTCTTGATCCATCGTCACCTGATTCGAAGAGTCTTCCCAAAGCTCTCTTCCCCAAATTTCGATTTTATCCATAGCTCCGATGGTAACCAGTTCCTTTTCTATGGAAGCGTAGCTTTTCAGCTCCTGAGGTATGACGATTCTTCCCTGTTTGTCGAACTCGCACTCCTGAGCATTGCCGCAGAAATGTCTGATAAAGGTTCTAACCTTGGGGTCAGACTTTGGCAGGTCTGAAACCTTGGCCATCTGTTCCTGCCAATCTTCATAGGTGTAAATGTAGAGGCATCTGTCCAGGCCCTTGGTCAAAATGCACATTCTGCCCAGGATGTTTCTGAACTTTGATGGGATTATCATCCTGTTCTTTTCATCTATGGAATTGTAGTTGGTTCCCATGAACATAGAACAGGCCTCCTTCCTTCTCTTCACAGTGCTCCCACTGTTGTTTTCTTATATCACCACTATACTCCACTTTCCACCACTAGTCAAGAGAAAAATGGTGTTTTAGTGAAGTTTTTCACCACTTTTTCACCGATTTTCGATTCCTCGTAAAAGGGCATCGCTTCAAGGGTTTTTAAGGATTTTTACGGGTCTTGTTTTTCGTTTTGAGAGTGGTGGAGGGAACGGTGCCGGTATAAGTTTTGCCCGCCGGGGCCGTGGCTTCCTTGGGAGGAAGCCCGGGTGCTACGTTGGTGCGGATTTTAAGTGTGCTATGCCGGGCCGCGGGGAGCCCGAGGGCTACGTTGGTGCGGATTTTAAGTTTTGCTCGTTTTCGCACCAATGGAGAGGCCCTTTTATTGGTGTGAAATCTTGATTTCGCTACAATCCGCACCAATGAATTGGTGCGTTTTTTTCATTATCCTCATTTCTGCACCAATTCAGGCGCCCATTTATTGGTGCGGATTTCTCATTTCCCTTCTTTCCGCACCAACGACGGGAATGTCACTGCCACGAAATCTTGATTTCAGCAAAATCTGCACCGGCGGCAGCCAGTTCACCGGCGCGAAATCCTGATTCCGTCAAAAGCCGCCCCGATACAGGCCCCTTAATCCCAGCGACCTCAAACAAAAATAAAACCGAGGTCTCATAAGCAGATCTCGGCTTTTATATTCCATATTCTATTTTTCTTAAACCCTCAGGTTATTTTCCCCAGCCTTTAACGCAGTTGACGGCCTTTTCCCAGCCTGAAACCAGCAGCTTCCTTTCCTCTTCTTCCATAGTAGGAAGGAAAACCTTTTCCTCCTGTCTGTTTTCAAGGACATCCTCTCGGCTCTTCCAATATCCCGTGGCCAGGCCGGCCAAATAGGCGGCTCCCAGAGAGGTGGTCTCTATACAGGCGGGCCTCTTCACTCGGCAGTTCAAGATATCCGCCTGAAATTCCATGAGGAAATCGTTGGCAGACGCTCCTCCGTCCACCTTAAGGGACGCCAAGGGCTTTCCTAAGTCCGACACCATGGCATCTACCACGTCCTTGCTCTGATAAGCTACAGATTCCAAGGTGGCACGGACTACATGGTTTTTATTGGTGCCTCGTGTTATGCCCAGCACAGCTCCTCTGGCATAAGGGTCCCAATGAGGGGCTCCTAAGCCGGTAAAGGCCGGCACCACATAAACTCCAGCGCTGTTTTCCACCTTGCGGGCCATCTCCTCCGATTGGGCGGAATTTTCTATCATATCCATTTCGTCACGAAGCCACTGAACAGCAGCACCGCAGACAAAGACAGAGCCCTCCAAAGCGTAATTGACTTTGCCTTCAATTCCCCATGCGATGGTGGTTATGAGGCCGTTCTTGGAAAACACCGGCTTCTCCCCTGTATTCATCAGCAAAAAGGCTCCCGTTCCGTAGGTATTCTTCACTTCTCCCTGTCGGAAGCAGGTCTGTCCGAAAAGCGCTGCCTGCTGGTCTCCCGCCGCTCCGCTTATCTTTATGGGGCCGCCGAAGATGGTATCCAAGGTTTCTCCGTAAATCATGGATGAGGGCTTAGGCTCCGGCAGCATATCTTTCGGTATATCCAGAAGTGCTAACAGCTCCGGATCCCATTCCAACGTATTTATATTGAACATCATGGTTCGTGAGGCGTTGGAATAGTCCGTAATGTGGACTTTTCCGCCTGTCAGCTTCCATATAAGCCAGGTTTCTATGGTTCCGAAAAGGATTTCCCCTTTGTCCGCCTTTTCCCTGGCACCCTTTACATTGTCCAAAATCCATCTCAGCTTGGTGGCACTGAAATAAGGGTCTATGAGAAGTCCCGTCTTTTTTCTTATGCTTTCCTTATGGCCTTCCGCCTCCAGCTTGGCGCAGAAATCAGCTGTTCTCCGGCACTGCCACACGATGGCGTTACAGACAGGCTTTCCCGTCTTTTTATCCCAGACTACCGTGGTTTCCCGCTGGTTGGTTATGCCGATGGAATCTATGTCCTTGTAGGTGCAGTTGGCCATGAGCAGAGCTTCCTGAGCCACGCCCATCTGTGTGGACCAAATTTCCATGGCATCGTGTTCCACCCAGCCCTGTTTAGGATAAATCTGTGTAAATTCCTTTTGGGCCATGCTGACTATGTTGCCGCTTTTGTCATATATGATACAGCGGGAGCTGGTGGTCCCCTGGTCTAAAGCCATTATATACATAACTTCCTCCTATACAAAAAGACACATTATCCTGTTTGATATGCTCATTCCCTTGCGGGTTAATCTGATGGTTTCAGCAGTTTTTTCAGCAAAGCCTTCCAAAGCGAACCGTTCAAATTCCTCTTTGCAACTGGCTCCGAAATACTCCCATAGCTCTTTGCCGAATCTGGCCTTGAAATCGGCCAATTCTATGCCCCGGCCGGTTCTCAGTCCCGTGAACATATATATGGCCGCAGCTTCTTCCTCGTCGCTTTTGCTCTGTGATTTCACCCCGCAGCCCGTCTTTTCCACAGCCTCTGTGTAGGCGGCGATATCCGCCTGGTTTTCCAAACGCAAGCCCTCCAAATAGGAGTGAGCCGACGCACCTAAGCCGAGATAAGCTTCCATGGTCCAATATTTCATGTTATGGCGGCTTTCTCTTTCCCTGCCATAGGCCACATTGGATATTTCATATTGATGATAGCCGTCAGCTTCCATCAAGTCCAAGGCCCTTTCATACATGGCCCTGTCTTCCTCCTGACCGGTTTCCCTAAGCTCTCCCCTGTCTCTCATAGCGAAAAAGGGTGTTCCCTCCATGAATTCCAGGCTGTATAGGGATATGTGGGCAGGCTTCTGCTCCAAAGCCTCTCTCACGGTTTTTTCCCAGCTTTCAAAGGTCTGCCCCGGTATGGCAAACATCAGGTCAATGCTGAAATTGTCAAAACCGGCAGCCTTTACGGTTTCTATGGTTTCAAAGGCCTTTTTCTTGGAGTGAACCCTGCCCAAGCGGCGCAAAATGTCATTGTCAAAGGATTGAACACCAATGCTTATGCGGTTTACTCCGGCTTCTCTGTATTCTGTCAGCTTATGAAAATCCACCGTGGCAGGGTTACATTCCACGGTTATCTCTGCATCCTGTTGAAAATCAAAATTTCTCTTCAGGCAGTCCAGTAAAGATTTCATTTCTTCTCCTGTCAAGAGAGAGGGTGTGCCGCCGCCGAAAAACACGGTGTCCACCAACGGAGCAGAGGTAGCTTCATCCTTTCGGAGCTTATCACCGTAAAAGGCCATTTCCTTTTTCAGGCAATTCAAATATTCCTCTCTCTGTGACTCTCCCCCTTCTGAAAAGGGTATGGAGTAAAAGTCACAGTAAGGGCATTTACGCAGGCAGAAAGGTATGTGAATGTATATTCCCAGCTTTTTCAAAGCATCACCTATTTGTTGTCATCGTACTTCAGCACGGCGGTGAAGGCTTCCTGAGGAACCTCTACCGTACCGAACTGGCGCATACGCTTCTTTCCCTCCTTCTGCTTTTCCAGCAGCTTCTTTTTACGTGAAATGTCTCCGCCGTAGCATTTTGCGATAACATCCTTTCTATAGGCTCGCACCGTTTCACGAGCTATAACCTTCTGTCCGATAGCAGCCTGTATGGGTACCTCGAACTGGTGCATAGGGATTATCTCTTTTAATTTTTCGCAGACAAAGCGGCCTCTGTTGTAGGCTTCGCTTTCGTGGACTATCATGCTGAAGGCGTCCACCAGATCTCTGTTAAGGAGTACATCCAGCTTCACAAGCTGAGACTTTTCATATCTGTCAAATTCGTATTCCAAGGAGCCGTAGCCTCTTGTCTTCGACTTCAAAGCATCGAAAAAGTCATATATCACCTCATTCAAGGGCATGTCATAGTGAAGCTGCACTCTGGTTGGTGTTATATATTCCATGTGGAGCATATTGCCTCGCCTCTGCTGGCATATTTCCATTATGGCTCCCACATATTCATTGGGAATCATGATATTGGCTTTAACCATAGGCTCTTCTATGTGGTCGATTTCCTGAGGTGCCGGCAGGTTGGAAGGGTTTTGAAGCATCTCTACCCTGCCGTCGGTCCTGACAACTCTGTATATTACACTGGGAGATGTGGTTATTACGGCCAAATTGAATTCTCTCTCCAGTCTTTCCACGATTATCTCCATGTGAAGCAGTCCCAAGAATCCGCAGCGGAAGCCGTAGCCCAAGGCCTGGGATGTTTCCGGCTCAAAGGTAAAGGCTGCATCATTTACCTGAAGCTTTTCCAAGGCATCCTTTACACCTTCATATTTTTCTCCTTCTGCCGGATATATTCCGCAAAATACCATGGACTGGACCTTTTTATATCCGGGTAAGGGCTCCTTGGCCGCATTATTTTCCAAGGTTATGGTATCACCTACGCGGGCATCGGCCACCTGCTTGATGGATCCGCAAATATACCCTACCTCGCCGGCCTTAAGGCTGCCTGTGGGAACCAGTCCGGGGGAAC
>JBHADF010000019.1:0-12312 GCA_041854955.1 Anaerovoracaceae bacterium
AAAAAGTAAAATGGCTATTAAAGTTGGTATCAATGGGTTCGGTAGAATTTCAAGAGTTGTAATCCGTGCGGCGATGGATATGCCAGAAATAGAAATCGCAGGCATAAACATGAGAAATGCAGATTTCGAGTACATGGTTTACATGCTTAAATACGACAGTATTTTCGGAAGATTCCCGAGAAGCTTAGACGTATACGAAAAGGGAATAGTTATTGACGGTAAAAAGATTCCTGTATACAGCGAATCCGATGCTGAAAACATTCCTTGGGCAGAGTGCGGTGCGGAATACATCATGGACGGAACAGGTGCATATGTTACCACAGAAAAATCCATGAGCCACATAAGAGCAGGCGCTAAAAAGGTTATAATCTCAGCTCCTGCAAAGGATAAGGAAACACCCACCTTTGTATTCGGCGTAAACCACAAGGATTATACGGCAGATATGCAGGTAGTTTCCAACGCATCATGTACTACCAACTGTTTGGCACCTCTTATGAAAGTAATAGAAGAAAACTACGGAATCAAGGAAGGACTTATGTCCACTATCCATGCTGCTACATCAAAACAGAAGGTAGTAGACTCCCGTTCCATGAAGGACTGGAGAACAGGAAGATCCGTATTCGGCAACGTAATTCCTTCAACTACAGGTGCCGCAAAGGCAGTAGGTTTGGTAATCCCTTCCCTCAAGGGAAAGATGACCGGAATTTCCTACAGAGTGCCTACTGCAAATGTATCCGTAATTGACGTAAACGTAGTACTGGAAAAGCCTGCTACGGGAGAAGAGCTGAGAAAGAAGATAAAGGAGGCTTCCGAAACATACATGAAGGGAATCCTTGAATATGTGGATGACGAAGTGGTTTCCGGCGACTTTATGGGAGATCCTTGCACATCTATATTTGATGCGAGACAGACCATTGAACTCAACGACCATTTCTTTAAGCTGATAGCTTATTACGATAACGAATTCGGCTATTCCAGCAAGATTCTGGAAATGATTAAACACATGTACAGCGTAGACCACAAGTAATTTTTCGTGTCGGACCATAGGAGGAAGAAATGAAAAAGACTGTAAGAGATATAGATGTAAAGGGTAAAAGAGTCCTGGTTAGATGCGATTTCAACGTTCCTCTCCAAGACGGTAAAATTACCGATGATATAAGAATAGTATCCGCCTTGCCTACTTTGAAATATCTGATGGAGCAAGGGGCAAAGCTAATAATAATGTCTCATTTAGGCAGACCCGACGGAGAGCCGAAGCCTGAATATTCACTGGCACCGGTGGCTGAAAGACTTGCTCAGCTCCTGGGAAAAGAAGTGGTATTCTTAAGCTCAAATACGGTTGTTTGCAATGAGGTGAGAAAGGCTGCCTCCAACTTAAGGGAGGGAGATGTAATGCTCCTTGAAAATGTCAGATTCAGAAAAGAGGAGACTAAGAACGGGGCTGACTTCGCCAAGGAATTAGCTTTCTTGGGAGACATATTTGTAAATGATGCCTTCGGAACAGCCCACAGAGCTCACGCGTCAACGGCCGGAATAGCTGATTACTTGCCTTGTGTTTCCGGATTTTTAATCGAAAAGGAAGTGGAATTTTTAGGAAATGCTGTGGAAAATCCCAAGAGACCTTTCGTGGCTATAATGGGAGGCTCCAAGGTGGGGGATAAGATTTCCGTTATAAGAAATCTTTTGAAAAAGGTTGACACTCTCCTCATCGGAGGAGGTATGTCCTATACCTTCTACAAGTCCTTAGGCTTCGAGATGGGTGAATCCATCATTGATGAGGCCCACATTGACCTGGCAAAGGAGCTTTTGGAAGAAGCAAAGGCTTTAGGTGTTAAGATGCTTTTACCGGTAGATTTCGTATGTGCCAAGGAATTTAAAAACGACTCCGAAAAGGGTATGTATGCCTATGATAAAATGCCCAAGGACATGATGGGAATGGATATAGGTACTGAAACGAGAAGCTTGTACGAAGAAGCTTTAAAGGATGCAAAGACCATCGTTTGGAACGGCCCTGTCGGCGTGTTTGAAATGGACAATTTTGCCGAGGGAACCAAGTATATCGCTTCGGTTTTGGCAGAATCCGACGCAGTTACGGTAATCGGAGGAGGAGATTCCGCTGCTGCCGTTGAAAAATTCGGCTTGGCAGATAAGATGACTCACATATCCACAGGGGGCGGAGCCTCTCTGGAGTTTTTAGAAGGTAAGATTTTACCGGGCATTGCCGTAATAGAAGAAAAATAGGAGAATAAGATGTTAAGAGTTGCTATAAACGGGTTTGGAAGAATAGGAAGATTGGCTTTCAGAAGAATTTTTGAAGACCGGGACATAGAGATAGTGGCAATCAATGACTTGACGGAGCCTAAAATGCTGGCTCATCTTTTGAAGTATGACAGCTCACAAGGGGCCTACAAAGGACATCAGGTGACTTTCGGAGAGGATTTTATAAGCGTAGACGATTTTAAAATCCCCGTATTTAAGGAGGCGGATGCAGTCAACTTGCCTTGGAAAACCTTAGCGGTGGATGTGGTTTTAGAGTGCACGGGATTCTATACATCAAAGGAAAAATCACAGGCTCATATAGATGCCGGTGCTAAAAAGGTTTTGATTTCAGCGCCTGCAGGTAATGATTTGCCTACCATAGTATATGGCGTGAACCACGAAACCCTTAAGGCGGAAGATCACATAATCTCCGGAGCTTCCTGCACAACCAACTGTTTGGCACCTATGGCCAAGATTCTCAACGAATACAGAGAGCTGAGAACCGGCTTCATGACCACCATACACGCGTATACGGGCGATCAGATGCTCTTAGACGGGCCCCATAGAAAGGGGGATCTGAGAAGGGCGAGAGCAGGAGCGATAAACATCGTTCCCAACTCCACGGGAGCAGCTAAGGCCATCGGCCTGGTTATTCCTGAGCTGGACGGTAAACTCATAGGCTCTGCTCAGCGTGTACCTGTGGCTTCAGGCTCCATAACCATTTTAGATGCAACTCTTAAGGACGATACTGAAACCGTAACGGTAGAAGGAATCAACGCGGCTATGAAAGCTGCTTTAAGCGAATCCTTCGGATATACGGAAGAAGAACTTGTTTCAAGCGATATAGTAGGTATGGAATACGGCTCTCTTTTCGATGCTACCCAAACCCTGGCACAGCAGTGCGGTACCAAGATTTACGAAGTCAGGGTTGTGGCCTGGTACGATAATGAAATGGGATATACATGCCAGCTGATCAGAACCTTGAAGCACTTAGAGAAGTTTCTTTAATTTGTGGAGGAATAAAATTGTTTAGAATACCATTTATAGCGGGAAATTGGAAGATGTTCAAAAGTATTGAGGAGGCTAGGGAATTTGCAGAAGAATTCAAGCCTCTCTATCACGATACTGATGTGAGGGTGGCCGTATGTGCTCCCTATTTCCAGCTTCCCATATTGGTGGAGGCCTTTAAAGGCACGGGCATAGGGGTAGGTGCCCAAAATGTACATTTTGAAAAGGAGGGCGCCTATACAGGAGAGATTTCCGTACCTATGCTGGAGGAAATCGGTGTGGATTACTGCATAGTAGGACATTCCGAAAGGCGTCAGTATTTCAACGAGCTGGATGATACAGTCAATAAAAAAGTGAAGGCTCTGTTAGAAACCAAAATTGTTCCTATAATATGTGTCGGAGAAGATTTATATCAGAGAGAACATAACTATCAGGACAGAGTGGTCAGCGAACAGCTTAAAAACGCTCTTGACGACATCCCTGCCGACAAGGCTAAAAATGTAGTGGTCGCTTATGAGCCCATATGGGCCATAGGAACGGGAAGGACCGCAACTCCTATACAGGCAAATCAGATGTGCGGCCTCATAAGAGAAACCCTGATAGAAATGTATGGGGAAGATATAGCCGACGAAATAATAATTCAATACGGGGGAAGTGTAAAGCCGGAAAATGCATCTGACATTATGAACATGGAAGAAATAGACGGCGCTTTAGTTGGCGGAGCCAGCTTAAATCCCGCAAATTTTGTTGAAATTATCAACTTTTAGCTTGATTTTGCACTTTTGTCTATGCTATAATTAAAAAGTTAAATACGAGGAGGTACGAGATGAAGATTTTTTTAATGGTTTTACTCGCCATTGCCAGCATCATTTTGATTGCCAGCGTGCTGCTTCAATCCGGAAACAGCTCCGGTCTGTCAGGATCCATTGCAGGAGGAGCCGAACAGCTTTTCGGAAAGAAGAAGAGTCAAGGTTATGAAGCAATTTTAGAGAAGATTACTACTCTTGCGGCAATTTTATTCGTAATATTGTCTTTAGTTATCGTTATAGCTTTCCAGTAGTGAATTATCTATAATTGTTCATTAGATTAAGTTATTTTATAATGCACTTTCATAAGAGGCACCTTAAGGTGTGCCTCTTATTCGACGTTTGAGAGTGACTAGGAGGTATTATTTATGATGGAAATTTTTGTCGTAGTTGCATCAGTCATCGGTCTTATCGTTGCTTTTTGCTTAGCAGCGTGGATCAGAAAGGCTGAGGAAGGAACTGACAGAATGAAGGAAATTGCCGGCTACATCAGAGAAGGAGCCATGGCATTCCTCAGAAGAGAGTACAAGACAATGATTATCGTAATCGCTGTTTTGTTCTTGTTGATAGGCTTGGGACTTAAGAGCTGGACAACAGCATGTCTTTACTTATCAGGAGCACTGCTTTCCGTTTTAGCAGGATATTTCGGCATGAAGGTGGCAACCTTAGGTAACGTTAGAACTGCCAATGCTGCCAGAGAGTCAGGAATGAACAAGGCATTAAAGATTGCCTTCAGATCCGGTGCCGTTATGGGACTTTGCGTTTCAGGTCTTGGACTTTTCGGACTTGGCCTGGTAGTAGTTTTCCTTGACTTGGCTACAGTAACACAGTGCGTTACAGGCTTCGGTTTAGGAGCTTCTTCTATGGCTCTCTTCGGAAGAGTAGGAGGAGGTATCTACACTAAGGCTGCTGACGTAGGTGCTGACCTTGTAGGTAAGGTTGAAGCAGGAATCCCTGAAGATGACCCTCGTAACCCTGCAGTTATCGCAGACAACGTAGGTGATAACGTAGGTGACGTTGCAGGTATGGGTTCCGACTTATTTGAATCCTATGTAGGCTCCATTATTTCAGCTATCACTTTAGCTGCAGTTGCAGTTGCCAACGCTCCTGAAACAGCTACATTCTCAGCACTTCAGGCTGCAGTTTTCCCTCTCGTTATATCCGCTATCGGTCTTTTGGCTTCAGTAGTCGGCATTATGATGGTTAGAGGTAAAGAAGGTTCAAACCCTGCAAACGCTTTGAATATGGGAACATATATCGCAGGCGGTATATCAGCCATCGCTACTATTGTGCTTTCAAAGCAGATGTTAGGTGACTATACATATGCGATTGCTATTATTGCCGGTTTGGCAGTAGGTATTGCCATAGGTAAGATTACAGAAGTATACACTTCCGGTGACTACAGCCACGTTAAAAAGATTGCAGACCAGTCCGAAACGGGTGCTGCTACAACCATCATCAGCGGTTTAGGCGTAGGAATGATGTCAACCTTATGGCCCATCATCTTCATCTGCGTAGGCGTATATGTTGCTTTCTATTTTGCAGGTTTATACGGAATCGCACTTTCAGCCGTAGGTATGCTTTCCACAACAGGTATGACCGTTGCCGTTGACGCTTACGGTCCTGTATCCGACAATGCCGGCGGTATTGCGGAAATGTCCGAGTTACCTCACGAAGTAAGAGAAATCACAGACAAGCTGGACGCAGTAGGTAACACTACAGCAGCTATAGGTAAAGGCTTTGCCATCGGTTCCGCTGCTCTTACTGCTTTAGCTTTATTCGCTTCCTATGCTGCAGTTACAGGCTTACAGAGCATCAGCCTCTTAGACCCCATCGTAATCGTAGGACTTTTCATCGGAGCTATGCTTCCTTTCCTCTTCTCAGCTATGACTATGAATTCCGTAGGAAAAGCTGCTAACCAGATGATCGAAGAGGTTAGAAGACAGTTCAGAGAAGACAAGGGAATCATGGAAGGAAATTCCAAGCCCGACTATGCTAACTGCGTAGATATCTCAACAAAGGCTGCTCTTAAAGAAATGATAATGCCCGGAGTTATGGCTATCGTTGCTCCTTTGGCAGTAGGTATAATCCTTGGAGCTGAATCCTTAGGAGGAATGCTGGCAGGAGCTTTATCCTCAGGCGTGCTCTTGGCTATAATGATGGCCAATGCCGGCGGTGCATGGGATAACGCTAAGAAGTACATCGAAGAAGGACACCACGGCGGAAAGGGTTCAGACCCTCATAAGGCTGCCGTTGTAGGAGATACTGTAGGTGACCCCTTCAAGGATACATCCGGTCCTTCCATCAACATTCTCATTAAGCTTATGACTATCGTAGCAGTAGTATTTGCTCCTCTGTTCGGAGAAGGTCTAATAAGATTCCTTGGATAGGATGGTATTTTAAAATACTTATCTCGTATTAAATATAGCATTGAAAATCACCAAGAATAGTGATATACTAATCTTGGTGATTTTTTTATCAATTATTTTCAGAAAGAAAGGAAAATGACATGTATCAGACTATTAAGTATGAAGTTAAAGAACATATCGGTTATGTTACAATTAACAGACCGGAGGCGTTAAATGCCTTGAATTCAACCGTATTAGAAGAATTATATGATGTATTCAATCAGATAGATAAGGACCCTCAGGTACGCTGTGTAGTTTTAACAGGGGAGGGAAGAGCCTTTGTCGCAGGTGCAGATATAGCACAGATGTCAACTATGACACCTTTAGAAGGAAAGAAATTCGCTCAGTATGGACACAAGGTGTTCAACTATATAGAAAAGGTTGAGACACCTGTGATCGCCGCAATCAACGGTTTTGCCTTGGGTGGAGGCTGTGAACTGGCTATGGCCTGTGATTTCAGAGTTGCATCCACAAAGGCAGTTTTCGGACAGCCTGAGGTAGGCTTGGGAATAACCCCCGGCTTTGGAGGAACACAAAGACTTTCAAAGATAGTAGGACCGGGAATGGCGGCCATGATGATTCTTACAGCACAAAATATAAAGGCTGATGAAGCATTACGCATAGGTTTGGTAGAAAAGCTGGCAGAACCGGAAGAATTGCTTGCCACAGTTGAGGCACTGGCTGCCAAGGTAGCTGCCAATGCACCTGTAGCTGTTGCACAGAGCAAGACCCTGTTAAACAAGGGATACCATTTAGACCTTTTCAGCGGCTGTGCCTTAGAAGCGGAAGGCTTCGGAATCTGCTTCGGTACAGAGGACCAAAAGGAAGGAATGAAGGCATTCCTCAGCAAAGAGAAATACGAATATCAGGGAAAATAAGTAGAAAAAGAGGGCTATATCTGAAGAGATGTAGCCCTTTTTATATTCCTATAAGTAAAATATGATTTAAAGCTGTTCTTTCAGCCTGTATATGTTGTTGTGTACAACGGGTACAGCCAACAGGAAAATTGTGAGGACTGCCTCTACGCCCAGATAGCCCAACTGATAAAGGAAGGAATAAACCACAGGGTTCATCCCCTCAGGGGCATAGGAGCCGAAGAAAATATATCCTGAAATGAAGCTGCATATGAATCGCCCACAAACAGCTACAATATAACCTATATACAGTCCTTTGTTATCCTTGGAGAAAAAGCCGGAAAGGCCTAAACATCCGAAGGCTAAAGGGTAGTCCAGGATTACCTGCACGGGATGATATATGTATCCTCCGATGACAATATTAAGCAATCCGAGAGCGACACCGGCCGTGATGCCCCACTTGGGTCCACAGAAATAGCCGGCCAAGGTGGCCGCCAACATGCTGAAAAGGGTAACAGAGCCACCCATGGGCATGTGGATAATCTTCACTTGATTAAGTGCGATAGAAAGTGCAATCAAAGCGGCACAGATGACCATATACTGCAGATTGCGGTTGCGATTTTTGTTTTCTGACATAAAAAAACCTCCTAATAAATTACGGAGGGGATGTGGGTGTCCTGTTACACCGCATACGGCTTTATTGCTTCCCTACGCCGATATTATTCGGATCAGGTAATGAGGGTTTATCCACCGGTTAAGGCGGCAAATCTCAGCAAAAGCTCCCCTAGCACTCTTGAAATGATAATATAAAAATAGTATAATGTCAATGTAATTTGTTTTATGTGTTTAATAAAAGGAGATTAAAATGAACGACAATGGTATAGTTTTGGAATCTGCCCACAAAATACGCCAGATTGCTCGCGATGCTTTGAGGGGGAATTGGTTTAAGGTAGCCGTAGCCACTTTAATTTTTTATGTACTCTTTGATGTGGTATCAATGTTCCTAAATCAAACATTTTCAACCTACAGATATATACATTTTATGGGCACGGTAAGAATAACAAAAGTAAATTACGGGGCAGCTATTTATGCCTTACTCGTAAGAGGGGCTTTTTCTTATGGTCTTTGCTTATATTTTTTAAACTATATGAGGACAAGAGTGACAGATACTGCGTTAGTATTCGAAGGGTTTAGCCATTTTCTTCGGGCTTTCTTGGTAAACCTGATAGCCGCAATTAAGGTTTTCCTATGGTCCTTGCTTTTCGTAATACCCGGAATACTTGCAGCACTCAGGTATAGCATGTCATTTTTCGTAATGGCGGACCATCCTGAACTCACTGCCGGTGAATGCATAGAAGAAAGTAAGAACATAATGAGCGGAAACAAAATGAAGTATTTCATTTTGCAGCTTAGCTTTATAGGTTGGGCCATCTTGGCAACAGCACCTACTATGATTCTTAACGTAATGAAGCCTGTGAATACATCCATGCTTCAAAGCTTTTTGTTATCTGTACTTTGCGGAATCCCCTACATTTTCTTAAATGCGTACAAGATTAACGCATCTACGGCCTTTTATGAATTAGCCACAGGAAGATTAGCGGCTAAAAAGGCTTCGGATCTTTTTGTTCGTGGCTTTCATACCGGCAACAACGGAGAAGACAGGCAGGCGCCAATGGATGATATGTTCCATTGATGAAATATACATACAAGATTAAAAAGGGATAAAGGAGATTTAAATGGCCAATCACATAGTTTTAGAACCGGCACCCAAAATACGACAAATAGCAAGGGATGCTTTAGCAAACAACTGGATAAAGATATTCATAGGACTGCTGATTTATTATATTTTGGTGGATGCAACATCGACGGTTTTGGACAGTATATTCTATTATGTAAGAAGTGATGAAATGGCTACTATTTTCAGCCAAGCCTTATCCGATGTGGATTATAGGCAAATATTCGGCCAACCCCTTAAGGTTAAGGTAGGATATGGAGGGAATTTGTACCTATTTGTGGTAGCAGGACCGATGATGTATGGCATCACCTTGTTTGTCCTGGCATTTTTCAGACAAAGAGAAGTAAAATATTCTTCTATATTTGAAGGCTTCAGCCACTTCTTCAAGGCTTTCCTTTTACATTTGCTCATATCAATCAAGATTTTCCTGTGGACCTTGCTGTTTATAGTACCCGGAATCATCGCCGCCATAAGATACAGCCAATCTTATTATGTGCTCATAGACCACCCCGAGTACTCTGTAATTCAATGCATTAGAGAAAGCAAGAGATTAATGTTAGGCAATAAGGGATCATATTTCTATCTTCAGCTCACTTTTATAGGCTGGTATATTTTGGCCTTACTGCCGGTTATTCTGTTTAACCCTATAAAGACCGCCTACAATCCGGAAGCCTTGAATATTGCTATAGATCTTATACTTGGAATTCCTCAACTTTTTGTAGTTCTTTATGCCAAGATATCAAATACTACCTTTTACGATTTGTTGACGGAAAGACTGGTCGTTTTAAGGGAGAGACCCTCTCAGGAAAACCCCTTTGCTGACATGATGCAGAAGGATACACCTGAAGATAGGGGATTATAGCAAGAGGGAAGATAAAGGGCTGATAAACTATGCAATTTAAGACACTGAAGGACTATGGAGATCTTTTGAGAGGGCAGAATCTTCTCTCGGAGGAAAATCTCCATGGCAGCGAAAATAAAACAGTCAGAGATATATCGTATAGCTCCCTGTCCGTAGATGAGGGGACTCTTTTCCTGTGCAAAGGGGCAAACTTTAAAAGAGAGTATCTTTTGGACGCCCAAAGAAGAGGTGCTGTTGCTTATGTTGCCGAGAAGGATATGGAAGTACCTGATATGCCGCTTTTTACGGTAAAAGACATGAGGAAGTCCATATCGGTTCTTTCATCTTTCTATTTTGATAAAAGTTGGGAGAAGGGCCTTAAAATCATAGGCCTTACGGGAACAAAGGGCAAATCTACTACAGCCACCATGGTAAAAGAAATTTTAGACCTGCACAAGGGTCGTCCCGTAGGATTTTCATCGGGCATATATACCTATGACGGTAAAGTGAAGGAAAAGGCTAAAAAGCTTACTACACCGGAAACCATAGAGCTCCATCGCATATTGTATAATTCTGTGAAAAATAAGACGGAGTATCTGGTAATGGAGGTGTCTTCTCAGGGCTTGAAATACGATAGGGTGGATGCCTTAGACTATGAAATATGCGGCTTTTTAAACATATCTGAAGACCATATCTCCGATGCGGAGCACAAGGATATGGAAGACTACTTTACCTCTAAGCTTAAAATATTCCAAAAGAGTAAGGCTGCCTGTATAAACCTGGATATGGAATCTGAATATCTGGATAGGGTTTTGAATGAAGCTCATAATAGGTGCTCAAAGGTCATAACCTTTGGATTTTCTAAAGAGGCGGACATAAGGGGCATCAAGGTGGAGGAAAAGCCTAATGCTTTGGTTTTGACAGCCGATGTCCTGGGAGAAATATGGGAAATCCCTATAAACATAGGCGGTGTTCATAACAGCTATAATGCTCTCTGCGCCATAGCCATCTCCAACTATTTAGGTGTGCCTATGGACACGGTGAAAAAAGGACTTTCGCAAGTACGGGTAGAGGGGCGAATGGAGCACTATAATATCCCTGAGGAAAATGTGGATATAATCATCGACGGGGCCCATAATAAGATGAGCTATGAGGCCTTATTTGATTACGTGAGGGAGCAGTACCCGAATCGGAAGGTAGGCTTTCTCTTCGGTTGTGTAGGGGACAAGGCTTTCAACCGAAGGAAGGAAGCCGGCGAGATAGCAGATAAAAATGCAGATTTCATAATAATAACCGAGAGGGATCCGGGAAAAGAGCCGGTAGAAAATATATGTCGAGATATTTTGGCGCATATAGATCACAAGGAGAAGGCTCGCATCATCGTGGATAGAGATGAAGCGGTGACTTATGCCTTGGATAAGGCTCGAGACCTAAAGGATACTGTACTGCTGCTCTGTGGCTGCGGCTCAGATGCCTACATAAAGAGAGGTTCTAAATTGGTGGAATTTAGGACAGATGGTGAAAGGGTAGAGGAATACTTGAATTCTCCGGACACAATGATATAATATATATAGTAAGGTATTTGCTAATATTCATATAGGAAGGAGTGTTTAAAATGAAGAAAATTAAAAAGAATGTATGGCTATTATTGATGTGTACCATGATACTCATTCTATTTGCAGGATGTTCACCAACCGGTAATCAGGAACAAACATCTCCTGATAAAAATGCGACTGAGGTCGCTGTAGTGAATATGGCTGAAAACTGGTACCAGGAAAACTACGAGAAGTTTTATGATTTAAGGAATCTCAAAGGTGAACTGGCCAATGTAACGGAAGGAGAAGCCGACGGAGAAACCCAATATACTGTGAAGTTGTCTTCAGAGATGATGTACAAGTTTGACACCATATACGAACTTCCCTTTGTGAAAGGCCTTGCTGCTGCGGGAAAGGAGCGGGACCTGACTTCGGAGGAAGAAGAAAAGGTTCAAGGCTACATAAAGGAAATAGAAGAGGATGCTCAGTTGGGAGAATATGTGGAATCCAATGTGGATGTAGTGATATCCGTTAAGGATGAGAAGGACAAGAATTCCTGGAAGCTGTACTTTAGTACAGATGAGGGCTTGGCAGACATAGAAGAATTGGCATTGGATGAGAAAGCCCTTTATAAAGCCGGCTATGAATTTCTGGATTATGTGCTGGAATACTATAGGTAATTTAGAACAGGAGCCGATTATATACGGGTCCTGTTTTTGTATAAAGAAATCCCCGCGTTTAAACGCGGGGATGCTTTTTTTATAACGGTCTATATTTTATCCAGCTTTTCGATGGCCTCTTTCATATCCTCCGGAAGAGGAGCTTTAAGCTCTATCCTCTTACCGTTTACAGGATGGACAAAGGAT
>JBHADF010000020.1:0-46509 GCA_041854955.1 Anaerovoracaceae bacterium
ACTAAAATAGATACCCTTAATCCGTTGATTTCCAACAGCGAAGATATGTATTACATATCTAAACTTATATATGATTCCCTCTTCAGCTATGATGAAAATATGGCGGCCAAGGAGAATTTGGTGGAGTCGTATAAGGTAAATACGGATAGAGCCTTTGTAGATATACAGCTTAGGGACGGGGTTAAATGGCATAACGGCAGAGACTTGAATGCTAACGATGTTGCCTTTACTATAAGTGCCATAAAAGCAGCCGGAGTAAAGTCTCCTTACTATGAAAAGGTAAGGAAAATCAACTCGTGCCATGTGCGAGGGGCCGACTCCTTATCTATTTATTTTAATAATAACTATAATTGTTCCCTGGATGATCTTATATTTCCCATAGTTCCTACGGGGCAGTACGCCAGCGCTTCACAGTTTGCCAATGCCAGAAGCGGATTTAAGCCTTTAGGTACGGGCAAATATATGTACAAGTCATATAATTCCAAGAAGAAAATGAAGCTGATACCTTACGAGGATTTTGCCGGCACACCGGCAGAAAACAATCTTGAGGTAGTCATTTTGCCGGAGAAAAACTTGGCAGCCAATATGATGGATATAGAGGAGGTGACCTGTTATATAGATGACAGCCCTAACAGAAAATCTACGGCCAACGATAAAAAGTATATGGTATGGGATATACCTTCAAACAAAACTGACTTCATAGCTTTTAACTGTTATGGCTTGTATACCAACCTGAAGGAATTCAGGCAGGCTGTAGCCTATGGAATGGACTCGGATAAAATTTTAGGCAGTGCCTATATGGAAGACGGAATACAGACCGACACCATATATTTTCCTAATTTCTTAGGTGTAGCTGACACGGGGGACCATTATAAATTCGATGAAAAGAAAGCTCGGGAAATGTTGGCTAAGCTTGGATATAAAGACATAAATGATGACGGCCTTTTGGAGGGCTCCCGTGGCGAAAACATAACCCTGGAAATCCTGGTGAATAAAGATAACCCTATGAGAAATGTGGCAGCCAAGCTCATAAAGAAAAACCTGGGCAAAATAGGAATAAACTCAAATATTTCTTCTTTGGAGGAAAAGGAATACGAAAGAGCCATAAAGGGCAAAAAGTTTAACATTTTAATTACCGGGTATACCTTTGAGGCAGGTTATGATTTGCGAAGCTTCTTTAACGGAAAAAATCCATGGGGATACACAGATTACCCCCTCAATCAGAAGGTCTTGGAATTGGACAGACTTTACAGCGGAGCAGAGTATGTGTCAAAGTTTGAAGATATAAAGACAGCCATCATAGATGAATTGCCTTATTATCCTCTGTGCCACAAAAAGATGAGCCTGATAGGACTGCCCACCTTAGAGGCGGAACAATTACCCATATTTGACGATATTTACAGGAATTGTGATACCTGGTCATGGAAAGTTCAGGTTAAAAAGGAATAGGTTTAAAAAACACTAAAAAAATGACACAATTAGTAAAAAACATTTGTAATTGTGTCATATTTGTGATATTATTACTTTATTGTGTGAGCCGGCGTGATGGAATTGGCAGACGTGCGGGACTCAAAATCCCGTCCTGGCAACAGGGTGTGGGTTCGACCCCCACCGCCGGCACCATATAATAATAACTCACCGATGAGAGGAGAATTCAGATGTCAACACAGATGCAGCAGACTATAGCTCAATTCGCACCCTTAGTGCTTTTAGCAGTAGCAGTCTATTTTCTGATGATAAGACCTCAGAAAAAGAAGGACAAGCAGATATCCGATATGAGAAACAATCTTCAGGCAGGAGATGAAATCGTTACTATCGGAGGAATTTGCGGAAAGATTGTTAAAACCAAGGATGAAACCATAGTGATTCAGGTTGGTGCTGACAAGGTAAAATTCGAAATGATGAGATGGGCCGTATCAACTGTTACCAAAGAGGGTGGCAGACGTTCCGGACCTGTAGATGTGGATGATGAAGATACCGCAAAGAAGTCTCTTCCCAAAAAGCTGAGAAAAGCAGCTGCGGTTGAGGATGCGGCTGATTCAGCCAAGGAATATGATCCCTTAGACGAATAAAAAATTGATTAAATTTGAAATATGTGAAGGCTCCCGATTCAGGGAGCCTTTTGCTGTATTTTAATGTAAAAGCGGGAAATAACAGAGCTGAAAATTGACCTTTATTTTCCAAAAAAATCCCTTAATTCAAAGCTTTTTGGCTTGTATATTGACCGAAAAAGTAGTACAATAAAATGTATTATAAAATGCACTTATTATGTGCAAAATAGAATTATTAACAGATGAAAGGTCTAAAAAAATGAGTGTGAATTTGAAGAGAGTATTGTCAGTTTTGACAATCGTAGCCCTTGCCTTCGGCTGGTATGTAAGCTTGTTCGGCATAGGAAAAACTTCGTCGGTAAAGGATGCCCTGAAATACGGTCTGGACATCAACGGCGGTGTTTACGTAGTAATGGAGGCTCAAACCGATGAGCTGAAGCTTTCCGATGCAGAGGAAAAGGAACTAATGGAACAGACGAGAGCAGTACTGGACAATCGTGTTAACGAATTGGGAGTAGCCGAATCTTCCGTTACTATAGAAGGTCGTAACAGACTTAGGGTTGAAATACCCGGAGTAAAGGACGCTGACGAAGCTGTCAAAGCCATAGGAACTACTGCTAAGCTTACATTTATATTGGCAGACGGAAGTCAGGTAGTAGACGGAAGCAATGTAAAGGACGCCCAGGTTGGAACCGACGGCGGATCCTATAAGATTTTGCTTCAGTTTGATAGCGAGGGAGCTGCTCTTTTCGAAGAAGGAACAAGAAAAGCTATAACA
Organism: Anaerovoracaceae bacterium; assembly: GCA_041854955.1. Taxonomy (GTDB): domain Bacteria; phylum Bacillota; class Clostridia; order Peptostreptococcales; family Anaerovoracaceae; genus CAMENZ01. Next base: position 2,830 of record JBHADF010000020.1, read on the forward strand.
GGTGCCGTTACTCCTTCCATAGAGGGAATGAATGCGGATCAGATTGCCATAGTTTTAGACGGAGCTATAATCGTACATCCTCAGGTAAGAGATATTATCGCCGGAGGTCATTGCGAAATAACCGGTGGCTACAGCAAGGAAGAAGCCACTACTACAGCAGCCCTTATAAGAGGAGGAGCCCTGCCTGTAGAGCTTAAGGAAGTACAGTCTTCCGTTCAGACAGCTACCATAGGTGCCGATGCCCTGAATAAATCCATCATAGCAGGAGCTATCGGTTTAGCCATCGTATTCCTTCTGATGCTTATATTCTACGGAATGTTGGGCTTCATGGCTGATATAGCCTTGCTGCTCTATGTAGTTATGTTTATGTGGTCAATGGTAGCCTTTAATGTAGTTCTTACCTTGCCGGGAATCGCTGCTCTCATACTTTCCATAGGTATGGCAGTTGACGCCAATGTTATCATTTTCGCCAGAATAAAAGAGGAAATCGTAGCCGGCAAGTCCATCAGAGTAGCTGTGGATTCAGGATTCAAGAATGCTTTAACAACAGTTTTGGATGCTCAGATTACAACTTTGATTGCTGCTATCGTTTTATATGAAGTAGGAACCACATCGGTTAAGGGCTTCGCTCTTACCTTGATCATAGGTATCGTATTCAGTATATTTACCGCTGTTTTCGTTACACAGCTCTTTGTAACCTTGATGGCAAGCAGCCCGAGATTCTCAAAGAAGGGCTTCTTCGGTGTAAATGAAGACGGAACTCCTAAACAGCTGCTTAATAAGTCCTTCTCCTTTATAAAGAACAGAAAGATCTACTATGGTGTGAGCATTGCTGTAATCGTTATAGGTTTGGTGTTTGCCATAGTGAGAGGTATGAACTACGGTATTGACTTTACAGGCGGCACAAACATCCAGCTTGAGATGCACAAACAGGTTGAAATTCAGGAAGTCAAGGATGTACTTAATAAATATGAACTTGACCCGACTATAATTTATGCAGGTGAAGAAAAAACCCAGATACAAATAAAGACTATTAAATCCTTGGAGACTGACGAGAGAGTTAAGGTTATCGACACCTTGAGCAAAAAATATAACCTGACCGATGAGGATGTTTTGGCAGCTGAGCAGTTTGGACCTTCCGTTGGTAATGAGCTGAAAGCCAATGCTCTTAAAGCTGTGCTCATAGCCTCCATAGGAATGCTCATATATATAATTTTCAGATTCAAGTCCTGGAAATACGGACTTTCCGCTGTAACGGGAGTAGTTCATGACGTGCTCATGGTAATATCCTTCTACGCCATATTCGGATATACGGTAAACAACCCCTTCATCGCAGCTATTTTGACCTTAGTAGGATATTCTATAAATGATACTATCGTTATCTTCGACAGAATCAGAGAAAACAAGCATATCCACCACAAGGACAACAATGAAACTAATATTGACCTGTCCATAAACCAGACCTTGAACAGAACCATAATGACCTCACTTACAACCCTTGTTGTAATGATTCCGCTATTGATTATGGTATCTACAGCCATAAGAGAATTCATAATACCTCTCATGGTAGGTGTGCTGGTAGGTTGCGCTTCATCTATATTCGTATGTTCTCCTCTGTACTATGACCTGGCAAAGAATGAGGAAACCAGCAAGTACGCGAGAGCTACTCAAAAGAAAAAATAAAGATATTCTAATTAATCCGGGCATCCAAGGGTGCCCGGGTTGACTTAATTATAGTAACAGGAGTTAAGCTGATGATGACAAAGGCTGAATTTTTAGAAAAAATACTTGAAATTAACTCTAAATATGATACCGAATTGATTGGCAAGGCCTTCGACATAGCGGAAAACTTACATGACGGACAACTGAGAAAAAGCGGAGAGCCCTATTTCATTCATCCTGTTAATGTTGCCCTCATACTGGCGGAAATGGGTATGGACGAAGCCACCATCGTAGGAGGTTTGCTTCACGATGTGGTGGAGGATACAGATTATACCCGTGAACAGCTGGTAGAGGATTTCAGCGAAGAAATAGCCCTTTTGGTAGACGGCGTCACCAAGCTGGGCTCTATTAAGTTTGAATCTAAGGAAGAGGTTCAGGCGGAAAACTTCAGAAAAATGTTCCTGGCCATGTCAAAGGACATAAGAGTTCTCATAATCAAGCTGGCCGACAGACTTCACAACATGCGAACCTTAGAGTTCATGAAGCCTGAAAAGATTGTTGAAAAATGTAATGAAACCTTGGAAATATACGCACCCTTGGCTTCAAGGCTGGGTATTTCCACATTGAAATTCGAACTGGAGGATTTGGCCCTTCAGCATCTGCATCCTGAGGAATTTGAAGACCTCAAGATAAAGATAAACAAGAAAAAAGAAGAGCGTGAAGCTACCATAAATCACGTTATAAGCGAAATAAAAGAGTCCATAAACGATATGGGCATAGAATATGAAATTTACGGCAGAGCCAAGCATTATTACAGCATCTATAAGAAGATGATTTATCAAAAGAAACAGATAGATGAAATTTTCGACCTGATCGCTGTAAGGATAATCGTGGACAGCGTAAGGGATTGCTATGCGGTTTTGGGAATAGTGCACACCATGTGGAAGCCTATTCCGGGGCGGTTCAAAGACTATATCGCCATGCCGAAACCCAATAGATATCAGTCTCTTCACACTACGGTCATCGGTGATAACGGCGAGCCTTTTGAAATACAGATAAGAACGGTGGAAATGCATAACGTAGCTGAATTCGGTATCGCGGCCCACTGGAAATATAAGGAAGGGGATACGTCGGGAAAAACCAACAGCGATGAAATAAAGCTGGCATGGCTTAGGCAATCCCTGGAGTGGCAAAACGACCTGCAAGACCCCAAGGAGTTTTTGGAAACCATGAAGATGGACCTCTTTGCCAGTCAGGTATTCGTTTTCACTCCCAAGGGAGAGGTTATAGAACTCCCCACCGGCTCCACCCCTCTTGATTTTGCCTTCAAGATACACTCAGCTATAGGCTATAAATGTGTAGGAGCAAAGGTAAACGGAAAGATGGTGACCATCGACTATACTCTGCAAAACGGAGATATCGTGGAAATCGTAACATCTTCCAACTCCACAGGACCCAGCGTTGACTGGATGAAGATTGCCAAGAGCTCCAATGCACGTAATAAGATAAGGAGCTGGCTGAAAAAAGAAAACAAATCTGAAAACATTGAAAAGGGTAAGGAGCTTCTTGCCAAGAATATAAAAAAGAAAGGCTTTGAACCTGCAGCCTGCACAAAGCTTTCCTTCCTAAACAAGGCTCTAAAGGCTATGAACTTTGCCAATGCTGACGAAGCCTATTCTCAGCTTGCCAATGGGGGAACCTTGATGTCTAAGTTTACCAATTTACTTTGCGGATATTATGCCGAAGAAAATAAATTGGAAATCAAGACTAACGAAGAGGTCATCGAAGAGCTGAAAAAGGCCGAGGCGCGGAAAGAGAAGGCTGCAAAGAGGAGAAAGGATAATCCGGGAATCATCGTAGAAGGTGCTGATAATCTTATGATTAAGCTGGCAAAATGTTGCAATCCGGTTCCGGGAGATGCCATCGTAGGCTTTATAACCAAGGGAAGAGGCATATCCGTTCACAGATGTGACTGTTCCAATATCACATCCTTGCCTGAAGAAGAAAAGGTAAGATTTATAAAAGTTGATTGGGAAGATCTGAAGGCAGGGAAATCCTATGATACGGACGTATGCATAATCGCTGCGGACAGGAGAGGAATTTTATCAGATATTTCCAAGGCCTGTGAGGATATGGATATCCATCTCTGTGGTGTAAATGCAAGACTGGGAGCCGACGGAACTCTGACCATGACCATAACCCTTTCCATCTCTTCAACTCATGAAATACAAAAGGTTTTGAGAAATCTCAGAAATGTGCAGGGAGTGGTTAACGTATACAGAGCACGCTCATAAGAGAAAGGTATGAATATATGAAAATAACCAGATTTATGACGGGACCCATACAGACAAACGCATATTTGGCTGTAGATGAAGATACAAACAAAGGCTTTATAGTGGATCCGGGATATTACTGTCCGGAACTGACAGAAAAGGTAAGGTCTGAAAATATTGACATAACTTACATTATGTTAACTCATGGCCATGGTGACCATATAGGCGGCTTAAAAGGACATCTGAAGGATTTTCCCGATGCCAAGGTGGTGGCTTATGCGGAAGAACGAGAAATGCTGACAAATCCGGCTATAAACTTATCCTTTGACGTATCAGGAGAAGCAATATCCTTTGAAGCTGACATATATGTAAAGGACAGGGATAGATTGCAGGTAGGAAATACTGAGATTACCTTGATCCATACTCCGGGACATACAAAGGGGGGAATGTGCCTATACGCAAAGGGGAACCTGTTTTGCGGAGATACCATATTCAGACGCTCTATAGGACGAACAGATTTTTACGGCGGTGACTTTAGAGTTTTAATGAATTCTATAAGGGACAGAATATATACTCTGCCTGATGATACCGTACTTTGGCCGGGACATATGGAGGCTTCAACGGTAGGAGAAGAAAAGAGGGAGAATCCTTTTGTATAAATTCCAATTGAACGAAAGAGTCCGCTATGACTGCGAAGAATTGATTAAGCTTTTTCTGAAGCCTGAGGAATATGAAATCATCGATGTCACTGATGATAAAATCGGAGAGGACAAAAAATCTCCGGATTTCAAGGAATATAAAAATTCTCTGAAAAGAGACCTCTTCAGAACCTTGGCAGAGGCCACATCATATAGCCCTCCATGGGGTATTCTGACAGGAGTAAGGCCTGTTAAGCTGGTAGGAGAAATCTTTAAAGAATCCTCAGATGAGGAGTCTGTAAGGAAACGGTTAAGAGAGGATTACCTAATTTCAGAGGAAAAGGAAAACCTGCTCATAGATATTTACAAGCTCCAGCAAAAAATTCCGGGAGCACCTATGACCTCTTCAGTAGCCCTTTATATAGGCATACCTTTTTGCCCCACCAGATGTCTCTATTGCTCCTTCACCTCCAATCAAAGCTCGGAGGATGAAATATTAAGATATTTAGAGGCCTTAAAAAAGGAAATCCGATATGTGGGAAGGCGAATAAAGGAGACGGGACTTTCTGTGGAAAGCATATATATAGGTGGAGGAACTCCCACGACTCTCTCTGCCGGCCAGCTGGATGATTTGCTGTGTGAGGTAGAGAAAAACTTGAACCTGAAAGAGTTAAAGGAGTTTACCGTGGAGGCGGGAAGACCTGATACCATAACCATGGATAAGCTTAAGGTAATCAGCAATCATGGCATAAGGCGTATCAGCATAAATCCTCAATCTATGAAGGCTGAAACCCTTGACTTAATAGGTCGAAACCATAAGCCCAATGATATAGAGGAAGCCTTTACAAAGGCTAAGGCTGCTCGCATAGATTTGGTAAATGCGGATCTTATAGCAGGCCTGCCAGAGGAAAGCCCTGCTGATTTTAAGGAAACCCTGAGGCGGATTATAGCCTTGGAGCCTAAAAACATCACAGTGCATACCTTGGCTGTAAAGCGGGCATCCAGGCTGGTGGAAGAGGACCCAAACTATCATTACCGACAGGGTGAAATCGTCGGGGAAATGCTTAAAATAGCAGATAAAATGCTTAGAGACAAGGGATACAAGCCCTATTACCTCTACCGCCAGAAGCACATGGCGGGAGGCTTTGAAAATATAGGCTGGTGTAAAGATGAGGAGGCTTGTATCTACAACATACGAATAATGGAGGAAAACCAAAGCATTATAGCCCTGGGAGCAGGAGCGATAAGCAAGATTTTCTTCCCTGGAGAAAACAGGCTTGAAAGAATAGCCAATGTGGGCAATTATCAGGTATATATAGAACGACTTGATGAAATGCTCCAAAGAAAAGAAGATAACTTTTTTAAGGAGGTAAAGGAAACATGCTGACAAACGCACCTAAAGGAACCAAAGACATGATGCCGGAGCAGGCATACAAATGGCACTATATCGAGCAGAAGTGGAGAGAAACCTGTGAAAAGTACGGTTTCAAAGAGATAAGAACACCTATGTTTGAGCATACGGAACTGTTCCAGAGAGGCATCGGAGACACTACGGATGTGGTGCAGAAGGAGATGTATACCTTTAACGATTACGGAAACCGTTCCATAACCCTTAAGCCGGAAGGAACATCTCCTGCAGTAAGGGCTTTTATCGAGCACAAGCTATATGCAGAGGTGCAGCCTATAAAGCTCTACTACGATATACCCTGCTTTAGATATGAAAAACCTCAATCGGGTAGACTGCGCCAATTCCACCAGTTCGGAGTGGAGACCTTCGGTACTAACAATATGATGGCCGACGCTGAAATAATATGCATAGGACACGATTTCCTGAAAAATATGGGTGTTACCGACTTGACTCTGGAAATAAATTCCGTAGGCTGTCCCACATGCAGAGCCGCTCACAGAAAAGCCTTAAAGGAGTTTTTAGAGCCCAAGTATGACAGCCTTTGCGATACATGCAAATCCAGATATGAAAAAAATCCCATGCGAATATTGGACTGCAAAGCCCCCGCCGACCAGGAACTGGTTAAGGGAGCACCCATGATGATAGACTATCTTTGCGAAGAGTGCAACACGGCATTTTCGGAGCTGAAAGACAATTTAGATGCTATGGGTATAGAGTATAAGGTGAACCCTAAAATCGTAAGAGGCTTGGACTATTATACAAAGACGGCCTTTGAATTCGTCACCAACAGCTTAGGCGCTCAGGGCACTGTTTGCGGCGGCGGAAGATATGATAATCTTGTTGAAGAAGTTGGAGGCCCTCCCATTCCCGGCGTAGGCTTCGGCTTGGGCAAAGAACGTCTCCTCATGCTGATGGAGGCCAACGGAGTAGAGATTCCCGAGCCGTCATGCTGCGATATCTTTATAGCCGTTATAGGAGATAAGGCAAGGCTATACGGACAAAAAATTCAAAGAGAATTACGTCAAAAGGGCGTAAAGGTCCAGATGGACAATCTCCAGAGAAACATAAAGGGACAGTTCAAATACGCCGACAGACTGAAGGCAAAATACACGGTGGTAATAGGAGATAATGAGCTGGAAGAGGGCATAGTAACCCTTAAAGATATGGCCAAATCCCAACAGCGTACCGTTAAGCTGGAAAATCTGTATGACGAAATCGTATAAAGCAATTCAAAGGAGTTAATTAAATTGAGTAGTGTATTGAGACGCACGCATATGTGCGGTGAATTATCCATAGCAGACCTTAATAAGGATGTGATTTTAAATGGCTGGGTAGCAAAAAGAAGAAATCTGGGCGGCTTGATATTTGTAGACTTGAGAGATAAGACTGGAATAGTGCAGATCACCTTTGACGACAAAATACCCGCAGAGGTCTTTGAAAAGGCTGACAGTCTGAGAAATGAGTATGTCATAGGCATAAAGGGACAGGTTAAGGAAAGAAGCTCGAAAAACGAGAATCTGAAAACAGGTGAAATAGAAGTCTTTGCCACAGACTTAGTGATCTATTCCGAGGCAGATACACCTCCCATATATATTAAAGATGACGATAATGTAGACGATAACCTAAGGCTCAAATATCGTTATCTGGACCTGCGTAAAAATAAGATGCAGAGAAATCTTGTATTCAGGCACAAGGTTGCCAAGGTGGCCAGAGACTATTTCGATGAAAACGGATTTACGGAAATCGAAACACCTATGCTCATCAAGTCCACACCGGAAGGTGCTCGCGACTATATTGTACCTTCCAGAGTTCATCCCGGCTCCTTTTATGCACTGCCCCAGTCGCCTCAGTTGTTTAAGCAGCTTCTGATGGTAGGCGGCTCCGACAGATATATGCAGATTGCCAAATGCTTTAGAGATGAGGACCTGAGAGCTGACAGGCAGCCTGAATTTACACAAATAGACTTGGAAATGTCCTTTGCGGATCAGGATATGGTAATCGAGGTTCAGGAAGGCTTTTTGAAAAGGGTTTTCAAAGAGCTTATGAATGTAGAAATCGCTACACCTTTGCCCAGAATTTCATGGGAAGAGGCCATGGAAAGATTCGGCTCAGACAAGCCGGACACTCGCTTCGGTTTTGAATTGAAGAAGCTTAATGATAAGGTTAAAGACTGCAATTTTAAAGTTTTCACAGACTGCATAATAGGTGGCGGAGATGTAAGAGGAATATCCATAGACGGTGGCTCTGATTTCTTTTCCCGCAAAGACATAGACAAGCTTACAGACCTTTCCAAGGCCTATGGTGCAAAAGGCTTGGTTTGGATAAGAGTTTTGGAAGGGGAATATGCTTCTTCTGTAAGCAAATTCTTCTCTCAGGAAGAGTTGGCCGACATTGCGGAAACCTTCGGTGCAAAGACGGGAGATTTGATATTACTCTGCTCAGACAAGGCAAAGGTTACCTATGACACCTTAGGATTCCTCAGAAGAGAAATCGCCAAGCGCATGGGTCTTTTGGACGATAACCAGTTTAACCTGCTCTGGGTGGTGGACTTCCCTATGTTCGAGGAAGATGAAGAAACAGGCAGATTAAAGGCCATGCACCATCCTTTCACATGTCCTAAGCTGGATCAGCTGGAGCTTCTGGAAAAATCACCCCTTGACCTTAAAGCGGAAGCCTATGATATCGTTCTAAACGGCGTGGAATTAGGCGGAGGTTCCGTGAGAATACATGACAAAAAGCTCCAGGAAAAAATGTTTAAGGTCATAGGCCTTACCGAGGAAGAATGCGATGAAAAATTCGGATTCCTCATTGAAGCATTTAAGTACGGAGCACCGCCTCATGCAGGCCTGGCCTACGGTTTGGACAGATTCGTTATGTTACTTTTGGGCGAACAATCCATAAGGGAAGTTATAGCTTTCCCTAAGAATCAGGGTGCTCAGTGCATGGTGACCTCGGCTCCCGCACCGGTGGAATCAACACAACTGCAGGAACTGGCTTTAGAAACAGTCAATCATGAAGCGTGAAGATAGGAAGAACAACAGAATAGGCATACTGGGAGGAACCTTTGACCCTATCCATATGGGGCACAAGATTTTAGGCTGTGCCGCTATGAGAGAAGCGGAACTGGAAAAGCTCATCGTTATGCCCACGTATATTCAGCCCTTCAAGCAGGATAGAGAGACCGCCGATTCGGCTCACAGGCTGAAAATGGCAGAACTGTGCTTCAAAGGTATAGAAGGTGTAGAGGTGTCGGATTTTGAAATAGAAAAGGGCACCGTATCCTATACTTATGACACCTTGTCCGCATTGGAAAGAGTGTATCCGGAAAGAGATCTGTTTTTCATATTAGGTGCTGACTCGCTGTTGCTTTTGGATACCTGGTACAAAGGTATAGAGCTCCTGGAAAACTTTTCCTTCATTACGGGGCTCAGACCCGGTTATGATGAGGAAATTGTGATTTCAAAGGCAAAGGAGTACAAGGAAAAGTACGGCTCCGAAGTTATAATTATAAAGGAAGAAATGCCGGATATTTCCGCCACGGAAATCAGAAACAGGCTGAAAGCAAAAGAATCTGCCGACAATCTGTTGCCTTTGGAGGTTGAAAGGTACATTTATGAGAACAGACTATATGAGCAATGAAGAATTGCTGGAAAAAATATCTGAGTACATATATGCCGATCTTACGGAAAAAAGGAAAACTCATACAAAAGGCGTATATGATACGGCTATAAAGCTGGCTGAGGTATACGGTGAAGAGCCGGAGAAAGCCGGCATAGCAGCGCTTTTTCACGATGTTGCAAAGAACATGAGTACCGAAAATATGGACTATTATGTGAAAAGCTTGGGAATGCCGAAAAAATACATCGGGAATCCAAATCTGGCTCATGGAAAAATTGCCTCATTCCTTTTGAAGGAAATTTTTGAAGTAAAGGATCAGGATATATTAAATGCCATATCCTTTCATACTACGGGAAGACCGAATATGTCTCTGTTGGAAAAAATCGTGTATATAGCTGATGCAATCGAGCCGGGACGCAGCTATCCAGGAGTGGAGGAGCTGCGTGAAATAGCCTTCCGAGATATAGACTTAGCTTGCCATAGGGCGTTGACCAATACAATTTCCCTGATAAACGGAAAGGGAATATTCTTGGACGAGGACACACTAAAGGCAAAGGAATATTTTGAAAATATTTTAAATAAGAGAGGAGAAAAGAAGATGACTAACCGAGAATTTGCCTTATTGGCAGGGAAAACTTTATCTGATAAAAAGGCCTTGGATGTTGCCATAATAGATATTCAGGAAAAGGCATCCTTTGCTGACTATTTTGTAGTGGCATCGGGAACCTCAGAAAGACAGATAAACACCTTGATTGACTATGTGGAGGATGCCTTCGCAAAAGAAGGGCTCTTGCCCAAATCCGTTGAAGGTAAAAATAATTCAGGCTGGATACTTATGGATTTCGGCGATATTATAGTCAATTTATTTACCAATGAAATGAGAGAAAAGTACAATATAGAAAAGGTATGGGGGGACTGTCCTTCCGTAGACTTTGAGGAAAACGAGGAATAGCTTTAATGGAAGAAAGATATAACTTTAGAGAAATAGAAAAGAAGTGGCAAAAATACTGGCAGGAAAATGAATCCTTCAAAACCGTGGAAAAACCAGACATGAAAAAGTACTATGTACTGGAGATGTTCCCTTATCCCTCCGGCAAGCTTCATATGGGCCATGTGAGGAACTACTCCATAGGAGATGTGGTAGCCAGATTTAAAAAGATGGACGGATATAATGTGCTCCATCCCATGGGCTTTGATTCCTTCGGTCTTCCCGCAGAAAATGCAGCTATCAAAAACGGCACCAATCCGGACGTATGGACATGGAACAACATCCACGAGATGGAAGAGCAGCTTAAGGAATTAGGCCTTTCCTATGATTGGGACAGGGAAATTGCCACCTGCCACAGCGAATACTATCGATGGATGCAGTGGATTTTCATTCAGTTCTACAAAAAGGGTTTGGCTTACAAAAAGGAAAACCCTGTAAACTGGTGTCCCGACTGCAATACGGTATTGGCCAACGAGCAGGTAGTTGACGGTGCCTGTGAGAGATGCAAGACCACGGTTACCAAGAAGAACTTATCCCAGTGGTACCTGAAAATTACCGATTATTCCGATAGACTTTTAGAAAATCTGGATAACGGAAAATTGGACGGATGGCCAAATAAGGTCAGAGTTATGCAGAAAAACTGGATAGGCAAGTCCGTAGGCTGCGAGGTTGACTTTAAAGTTAAAGATTCCGAGGAGATTTTGAAGGTTTTCACCACAAGAGTTGACACCATCTTCGGTTCATCCTTTATGGTAGTGGCACCGGAATATCCTACGGTTGTTTCAAATGTGCAGGGAACTGAATACGAAGAGGAGGTTATGGCCTATATAGAAAAGGTGAAGGCCATGAACGAAATTGAGAGAACCTCTACGGCCAACGAGAAAACAGGTGTATTTATAGGTAAGTATGCCATAAATCCCTTTACGGGAAAGGAAATCCCCATCTTTATATCCGACTATGTCCTTATGGGATACGGTACGGGAGCCGTAATGGGTGTTCCTGCTCATGACCAGAGAGACTTTGATTTTGCAAAGAAGTTCGGCCTTGAGATTTTACCCGTAGTGGATCCGGGCAATGAGGAAATAGATTTAAACAATATGACTGAAGCCTTTGCGGCAGAGGGAAAGATGATAAACTCGGGAGAAATCGACGGCATGGATAATAAGGATGCCATCAAGTACATGATTGATTTATCCGAGAAGAAGGGCATCGGTAAGGGAACTGTAAATTACAGGCTTCGCGACTGGCTCATATCCAGACAGAGATATTGGGGCTGCCCTATACCTATGATCTACTGTGACAGCTGCGGATGGGTTCCGGAAAAAGAAGAGAATCTGCCGGTAATGCTCCCTGAGGATGTGGTCTTTACGGGAAAAGGTGAGTCTCCCATAAAAACATCCAAGACCTTCAATAAGTGCACTTGCCCCGTATGCGGAAAAGAGGCAACAAGAGAATTCGATACCATGGATACCTTCCTGGATTCATCCTGGTATTTCCTTAGATATTGCGATCCAAGGAATCAGGAAAAGGCCTTTGATAAGGAAAAGGTGGACTACTGGATGGATGTGGATCAGTACATAGGAGGAGTTGAGCATGCTATCCTTCATTTGATGTATGCCAGATTTTTCCAGATGGCTCTCTATGACTTAGGCCTCACATCAAAAGAAGAGCCTTTCAGAAACTTATTAACTCAAGGTATGGTTAACAAGGACGGCAAGAAGATGTCCAAGTCCATAGGAAACGTAGTTTCCCCTGAGGAAATAATAAACAAATACGGAGCTGATACAGCAAGGCTGTTTATACTTTTTGCCGCACCTCCCGACAGAGAGTTGGATTGGTCCGATGCAGGAGTAGAAGGTGCCTTCAGGTTCTTAACCCGTGTTTACAGATTAGTATACGAGCTTCAGGGCAAATACACCTATAGAAGCCTGAATTTTGAGGTGACCAATAAAGCGGATAAGGCCTTAAACAATAAACTTCACACAGCCATCAAGAAGGTTTCGGAAGATGTGGGTGGAAGATTCATGTTCAACACAGCAATTTCATCTATAATGGAATTGGTAAACGAAATGTACAAGTACAAGGATGGCGAGGAAGTCAACGAAGGACTGCTCATGAAGGCCATGAGAGACTTGATTTTGATACTGTCACCATTCGTACCCCACATTTGTGAGGAAATGTGGCAACACATAGGTGAAAAAGACTCTCTGGCGGAGATGAGATGGCCGGAGTTTGATGAAAAGGCCTTGATTTTGGACGAGATAGAAATAGTTATACAGATCAACGGCAAGTTAAAAGACAAATTAAGCGTGCCTTCCGATATAGACAGAGAAGGTTTAGAGAAGATAGCCATGGATAGCGAGAAAATCCAAGAATTATTGAATGGAAAATCGGTTGTAAAGGTAATTGCAGTACCCGGAAGACTGGTTAACATAGTTGTAAAATAGAAAATTCAAAAATTCTGTAGCTATTTTTCTCAATTAAGAAAAGGACGGAAAAATGAGAAGAAGAGAAAACAGAACTAAAAATGACGCAAATCTAAAGGTTATTCCTATAGGAGGCTTGAACGAAATAGGAAAGAATATGACACTCCTGGAATACAAGGATCAGATTTTGATTATAGATTGCGGAATGTCTTTCCCCGATGATGAAATGTACGGTATAGATATCGTAATACCTGACTTCAGCTATATCATTGCCAATAGGGAAAAAGTGGTTGGAATGGTATTAACCCACGGTCATGAGGACCACATAGGAGCAATTCCATATCTGCTGAAGAATATAAAAATACCCATCTATGCTACTCGCTTGACACTTGGTTTGGTGGAAAACAAACTGAAGGAGCATAATGTAATAGGTGACTTAAGAACGGTTACAGCAGGAGAAAAGGTCAAGCTGGGAAGCTTTGAGGTGGAATTCATAAGGACAACCCACTCCATCGCTGACGCTGTATGCCTCAGCATAGATACACCCTCAGGAAGAATATTCCATTCGGGAGACTTTAAAGTGGACTACACACCGGTAGACGGAGAGCCTATAGACTTTTCCAAGCTGGCTGAGCTGGGAAGAAAGGGCGTGACCCTAATGCTTTGCGACAGTACCAACGCCACCAGGCCCGGGTTCACCTCCTCCGAAAGGGTTGTAGGAAAGACCCTGGAAAACATTTTCCAAAATGCAAAGCAGAGAATTATTATAGCTACTTTCTCATCTAATGTACACAGGGTGCAGAGGATTATAGAAAACGCCGTAAAATTCGGACGAAAGGTGGCTGTTTCCGGACGAAGCATGGAAAATGTAGTAGCCCTCGCCATAGATTTGGGATATTTGGATATACCGCCGGGGACTATGGTTGACCTGAAGATGACAAGAAACATTCCCGATGAGAAGCTGGTTATAATCACCACAGGAAGCCAGGGAGAGCCCATGTCAGCTCTTTCCAGAATAGCCTCCGGTGAGCACAAGGCCATAAAGCTTAAAAAAGGAGACATGGTAATCCTGTCATCCACACCTATTCCGGGAAATGAGAAAACCGTTTCCAATGTAGTAAACAAGCTTTTCGAAAAGGGAGCGGAAGTAATCTATTCCGATATTGCGGATATCCATGTTTCGGGCCATGCCTGCCAGGAAGAGCTGAAGTTGCTCCACTCATTGATTAAACCCAAGTTTTTTATGCCTGTCCACGGCGAGTACAGACATTTGATACAGCATGCGCATCTGGCGGAAAGCTTAGGTCTTAGCAACGAAAATATATTCGTACTGGAAAACGGAGATGCTCTCAATGTATCCAGACAAAAAGCATCTATCACCAGAGGCAAGGTAGAGGCTGATGCCATCTTGGTAGACGGTTTAGGCGTCGGAGATGTAGGAAATATCGTGCTCAGAGACAGAAAGATGCTTTCGGAATCAGGACTCATCATAGTTGTGGCAGCCATAGAAAAAGGCAGCAACCATGTGGTTTCCGGCCCCGATATCATATCCAGGGGCTTTGTGTATGTAAGAGAAAACGAAGAGCTGATGGAGGATGCAAGACGGGTTGCTGTAGAGGCTCTGGAAAAATGCATCGACAAGAGAATTAAAGACTGGAACACCTTGAAGGCCAAGGTAAGAGATGAGCTCAGCAGTTATATTTTCCAGACAACCAAGAGAAGCCCTATAATCTTGCCGATTTTCCTGGAGGTATAACAAGGAGGTAATATGAACGTTTATGATCAGGCCCACAGCTTGGCACAGGCTATAAAGCTGTCAGAGGAATTCAAACAATACAAAGAGATTGAGGCTCAGATAGATGAAAAACCTGAGCTTTCAAAGATGATAAAGGATTTCCAGCAGAAATCCATGGAAATACAGGCAAAGCAGCTTATGGGAGAAGAAATGGGTCAGGAGGCCTTGGCCGGAATCCAGCAGCTGTATCAGATTGTAATGCAGGACCCCTTGGCAGCTAACTACATGCAGGCATCTATGAGATTTTCTCTCATGATGAAGGATGTATACGAAATTTTAGGTGAAGCTACCGGTTTGGGAAGTCCTTTAGGCTGATAGCCGACAAGATAAAGAGTCCCGGAATATTTGCAGGAAGAAAGATATAAATTTTTCCTTATCCTTGTAATTTCAATAAATTCATGGTATAATATTTCGGTAAATTCGTGCTGTTTTGGCAGAGCTTGCCAATTCATATAAGTCGATATTCATATAAGAAAGATAGGAGAATAAAAAATGATTTATGCAAGTGATTTCAGAAAGGGTATTACCTTTCAGATAAACGGAGAACCCCATGTTATTTTGGATTTCCAGCATGTAAAGCCGGGCAAGGGTGCAGCCTTCGTAAGAACAAAATACAGAAACATCATCACGGGAGCTACAAGAGAAGAAGCTTTCAACCCGGATGATAAGTTTGAGCCGGCCGTCATAGAAACCAAGAAAATGCAGTATCTTTACAGCGATGGGGAACTTTATTACTTCATGGATCCCGAGAGCTTTGAGCAGATACCTCTTGCCTACGAACAGGTAGAGGACGCCGTAAAATGGATAAGAGAAAATGATGAGGCTACAATCAAGTTTTTCCAGGGAAGTGCTTTCTTAGTAGAAGCGCCTAATTTCGTAGACCTGGTAATCACAGAATGTGAACCGGGAGTTAAGGGAAATACGGCAACTAACGTTACAAAGGCGGCTACCGTAGAAACAGGAGCAACCGTTCAGGTTCCTATCTTCATCGAGAGCGGTGAAAAGATTCAGATCGACACCAGAACCGGAGAATATTTAGGAAGATCAAAATAATTTAATAACCCAGGGGCGTGATGGTTTCACGCCCTTTTAGGAATTTTACGGGGGTAAAAACATGAGAAAATCAAAGAAACCTATGATAGCACTTATAATAGTTGTCCTGCTTTTGGCAGCTGTTTTAGGTGGCGGAGCTATTTATTACACAGGGGCCACAGGAGCCGTAGACAAGACGGACAATACTCAAATTATGGTCAATGTGCCCCAGGGAAGCAGTGCCTACGGCATAATAAACATCCTCAAGGAACAGGGGCTGATTAAGGATGTAACTGCGGCAAAATTGTTCTTAAAATTGAATAATTACGGAACGCTGCAGGCAAACACATATATTTTAGACAAGACTATGGATCTTAATACCATATTCAAGATAATAAATACGGGAGATTTTCGTTATATTTCCAAAGAAAAGATAACGGTAATCGAAGGTGCTACCATACCTGAAGTAGCACAGGTTGTGGCAAAGGCTTTAAAAATAACTAAAGAAGAAGTATTGGCAAAATGGGCTGATAAAGCATATCTCAAGGAGCTGATGGGTAAATATTGGTTCCTGACAGATGATATTTTACAGGAGGGCATAATGTTCCCTCTGGAAGGATATCTCTATCCTGAAACCTACTTCGTCACAGGAGAAAAGCCCACTATTGAGGATGTTACAAAACAGCTTTTGGACAAGATGGATAAGGAATTGACCGCTGTAAAGCCTGACATAGAAGCTACGGGAATGTCTATTCACCAGTTCCTGTCCTTGGCTTCCGTAGTTCAGGCAGAGGCCTATTTCCCCAAGGACAGACCTATCATAGCCGGCGTGTTTATGAACAGATTGAAAGCCGATATGCCTCTTCAGAGCTGCATAACAGCCCTTTACGCAATCCAGGAAAAAAGAGTCAATGTAACTTTGGCGGATACAAGGGTAGACTCGCCCTACAACACATATAAGTACTCAGGCCTTCCTATAGGTCCCGTATGCACAGTTCCCTCTGTAACCATGTCAGATGTTATCCACTATACAAAGAGCGACTACATTTACTTCTTCGCAAAGAAGGATAGGGAAGTTATATACAGCGTAACCTTGCAGGAACACGAGAAAGCGATTAAGGATAATCTTTGGTATTAAGATGGAAAGAATTAAACATATAACCCACCCTAAAGTAACAGACTATATAAATGAATTTTTCCTACCGGCTACACCTGAGCTTATGGCCCTCCGTGAAGCCTCCGAAAGGGAGATAATCCCCATAATCCTCAAGGAAGCGGAGTCTTTTCTGAGAGTTTTGCTGAGCATAGTTCAGCCTAAAAAAATTCTGGAAATAGGGACTGCCGTAGGATATTCAGCCTGTTTCTTTGCAGAAAACACGGATGGTGATATATATACCGCGGAAAAGCTGGAAAGCATGTATCAGCAGGCCCAAGCTAATATAGAAAGACTGGGGTATACCGGCAGGATAAAAACCTTTTTAGGAGATGGAGAAGAAATAATGGAAAGCCTTTTTGAAAAAGGGGAAAAGGATTTTGACTTTGTCTTCATAGATGCGGCGAAAAGCCACTATAAGCGATTTTTCAAGGCCGCATTAAAGCTGTGCAGTCCCGGAGCCGTCATAGTCTGTGACAATGTGCTCATGAAAGGCATGGTTGCCGACGGAGAGGAATTAAATCCGAAGCATAAGACGAATATCAGAAATTTAAGGGATTTCAATTCCTATGCTCAAGAGGAAGATGACTTTGAAACAACCTTAATAGCCATAGGAGACGGGTTGACAATAACAAAACTAAAGTAAAGGAATGATATGAATAAAGTAGAACTTCTGGCACCTGCCGGCGATTTGGAAAAGCTGAAGGTTGCCGTCGAATACGGTGCAGATGCGGTATATTTCGGAGGTGAAGCCTTTTCCCTGAGAGCGGGAGCAGGTAATATGACCTATGAAGAAATGGCAGAAGGTATCGCATTTGCCCATGAAAGAGGAGCGAAATGCTACCTGGCTCTGAACATTTTCGCTCATAATGAGGATTTGGAGCCTTTAAGAGAATACCTGACAAAGGTATCAACCTTGGGCATAGATGCCTATATAGTTTCAGACCCGGGAATAATAGCCCTGGTCAAGGAAATTATTCCTGAAGGGGAACTGCACCTGAGCACACAAGCCAATATGACTAACTATCAAACGGCGCTTTTCTGGCATAATGTAGGTGTTAAACGCATCGTTCTGGCCAGAGAACTGACCTTTGATGAAATAAAAGAACTGCTGGAAAAATCTCCGAAAGACTTAGAATTCGAGGCCTTTGTCCATGGGGCTATGTGCATCTCCTATTCGGGAAGATGTCTTCTTTCCAACTTTATGACTGAACGAGATGCCAACAGAGGAAGCTGCTCCCACCCATGCCGCTGGAAGTACGCTCTTGTGGAGGAAAAAAGGCCGGGCCAGTACTATCCCATTGAAGAAGACAGCCGTGGCACATACATTATGAATTCCAGAGACCTATGTATGATTGAGCATATACCTGAGCTTATTTCTTCAGGACTGTGCTCCTTAAAGATAGAAGGCAGAATGAAGAGCTCCTTTTACGTAGCCACCATCGTTGCAGCTTACAGAAAGGCCATAGATGCTTACTATGAAGACCCGGACAACTATGCTTTCAAGGAAGAATGGATGCAGGAAATGAAAAAGGTGAGCCATCGAGAGTTTACCACCGGCTTCTATTTTGACAAGCCAACGAACAAAGATCAGAACTATCAAACCTCAGCCTATACAAGAGAGTATACCTTCACAGGGTTGGTAAAATCCTATGACCCGACTACAGGCTATGCCACCGTAGAACAGAGGAATAAAATGGTCATAGGTGATGAAATAGAGGTCTTCGGGCCCGGGACAAACTTCTTTACACAGAAGCTGGAGGCGATGTATAATGAAGAAGGAGAGCCTATGGAGGCCTGCCCCCATCCACAACAGATTATCCGTATAAAAATGGACAATCCTGTCAGAGAGAATTTTATGTTGAGAAAACGAAAGGAAATGTAATGGAAGGCGACAGTAAACCGAGAGGGTTATTTGATATATTCAGACGAAAATCGGAAACAGAAGTAGAAGAAGAAATTATGTCCACCCTGGAAGAAGGCCATGCTTCGGGAGTCATAAAGGAAGAAAGTAAAAAACTTATAAACTCTATTTTTGAATTTGATGATAAGCTGGCCTACGAGATAATGACTCCGCGAACGGATGTATTTCTCATAGATATAGAAGATGAGCCGGAGGAATATTTACATGACTTGATGAAGCTGAGGTATTCCAGAATTCCGGTCTGCCGCGGGGAAACGGATAACATTATAGGCATCCTCCACATAAAGGATTTCCTTTTAAAGGCTTGGGAAGAAAGAGCAGGTATGGTAGATATAGAGCCCTTGCTCAGGAAAGCCTATTTTGTGCCGGAAACTAAAAATATCGATGCACTTTTCTTTGAAATGCAGAAGATGAAGCAACAGATGGCCGTATTGATAGACGAATACGGAGGCTTCAGCGGTATAGTCACCATAGAAGATATTATCGAAGAAATCGTCGGAGATATAGATGACGAATACGACGAAGAAGAAGAGATCATAGACAAGATAGATGATAATACATATCTGGTGGACGGAGACGTAAACCTTCATGACTTGGACGAGGAGCTGGGAATAGACCTGGAGTCGGAAAACAGCGAAACCATAGGAGGCTTCATCATAGATATTTTAGGAGAAATTCCCGATGAAAGCGATGTAGGCCGCATCATAGAATATGAAAACTATCAGTTTAAGATAATGGCCATTGCGGACAGACGAATTGAGAGAATAAAGATATACATAAGCGAAAGGAAGCAGGGCGACGACTATTAAGCCGATTCTCCGGCAAAACCTTGGAGCATAAAGGAAATCTGAAGCATATGAGCAGCGAAAAACAATACACGAAAAAGATCCCTAAAGAACTTATAAGCTTAACGGCGGAAATGGCTGCCGCAAATGTTCCGGGCGTAAATACAGTAAAAGAAGTTAAGACTGTAAAGGACAAGAACATTCTTTGGATGGACATATATCTGACAGTGGATTTCGGTGTGAAAATACCTCAACTGGCCTGGGATGTTCAGGATGCCGTCAAGGTTGCAGTAACTGCTCTAAAGGCAGGAGATATAGAAACTATAAACATTCATATCCAAGGCGTGGAGATGACAAAGGAAGGTAAGAAATTATGACGAGAAAAGAAGCGAGAGAGTTTGTGATGCAGACCTTGTTTCAAATAGATGCCTTGAAGGATTGGAAGCCTGACATAGACGAGTATATTAAAGGGCGCGACCTGAAAGAGGCAGATTTTGCAGAGCAGAAAAGCTACGTTTACAGCTTGCTCCAAAAGGTTTGCCAAAACATCGAGTCCATAGATGCCAGCATAAACAAGCACAGTATCAACTGGTCCACGGATAGAATGGGAAAAACGGATTTGGCCATTTTAAGACTGGCAACAGGAGAAATATTGTTCCTTTCCGATATACCCAAGGCCGTTGCCATCAACGAGGCGGTTAATCTGGCCAAAATATACGGAACCGATAATTCCTCAGCCTTTATAAATGCAGTGCTGAAAAATATTGAAGGATAAAAATCATGGGAGAACCGACTCTTTCTTTAGGCATAGATACGAGTAACTACAAGACTTCTGTGGCTTTAGTCAACCGAGATGGAGAAATTTTGCATAATGTAAGAGAATTTCTCTCAGTAGGAACGGGAGAAAAGGGATTAAGGCAATCAGAAGCCTTTTTTCAGCATATCAAGAAGTTACCCGATATAATAGATGGAATTTTCAAGGACGGCAACCTTAAGGGCAAAATAGGTGCCGTTTCCGTGTCTACAAGGCCGAGACCTGTGGAGGGGTCATATATGCCCGTATTTTTAGCCGGAGCCGGCTTTGCGAAAACCATAGCCTCGGTTTTGGACCTTCCTCTCTATGAGTTTTCCCACCAGGAGGGCCACATAGAAGCAGCCAAGCATTATTCTGTTCTGAAAGAAGAAAAGGAATTCATATGCTTCCACTTCAGCGGAGGGACTACGGAAGGTCTTTTAGTAAATGAGGATGTAAAGAAGATTTCATTAGTGGGAGGCACCAGGGACATATCCTACGGACAGGTTTTGGACAGACTGGGTGTAGCCTACGGGATGGCTTTCCCCTGCGGACAGGAAATGGATGATATAGCACTATCCATAAATGAAAAGGTAAGGGAGAATCCTCTTTCTCGGATAAATGTGGGAGACGGTTTTATAAACCTTTCAGGAATAGATACCCAATGCAAGAGGCTATCTGAATCCATGAGGAAAGAAGAGCTTATACCTGCCTTATTTGATAGGATTGCCCTGTCAATCTTAGATATGACGAAGCAAATATGTGCTGAGACAGGAATCGATAAGGTCATTTATGCCGGCGGCGTTTCCTCCAGCATGTATATAAGAAATTTTATTGAAAAAAATCTTGATAAGAGTATTGATATAGCCTTTGCAGAGCCGGCCCTTTCTGCCGACAATGCTGTGGGCATTGCCCTTTTAGGAGGTAAAAAGATATGGCCTTAAAGCCAATTTCCGTATCACAGCTGAATGATTATATTTCTCGTGTTTTGACTACCGACCCTTTGTTGGGCAATGTGTCAGTCATAGGCGAGATTTCCAATCTTAAATATCATTCTACGGGACATGTTTATTTTTCCGTAAACGATGAAAGCAGTAAAATAAATTGTTTTTTTCCTTCAAGCTATGCAAAAAACCTAACTGTAAATTTGACTGACGGCATGGCGGTAACCCTAAACGGATATATAAACGTCTATAAAAAGGGTGGTACGTATACTCTATTCGTTCGCAGCATTACAGTGGAAGGTGAAGGCAATCTGGCTATAGCTTTCCAGGCTATGAAGGACAAATTGGAGAAAGAAGGACTGTTTGCAAGGGATCATAAGAAACTCATACCGGAATTTCCCAAGAAGATAGGCATAATAACTTCAAAGACAGGTGCGGCGGTACAGGACATAATAAAGATAATATCTTCAAGAAATACTATGGTGGACATTATTATTTTTCCCGTATCGGTGCAGGGAGAAGGGGCTGCTGCCACCATGGTAAAGGCCTTGAAGGAAATAGAAGAAAATCCGGATTTGGGAGCCATAGACACTTTGATAATAGGCAGAGGGGGAGGTTCTACGGAAGATCTCTGGGCCTTTAATGACGAAGCCCTGGCCCGCGCCATATATGACTGTCGAATCCCAATTATCTCAGCCGTTGGCCATGAAATAGACTTTGCCATTTCAGACTTTGTAGCTGACAGAAGGGCTGAGACACCTACGGCGGCGGCGGAAATGGCAGTACCGGACTTGCGAAAGACAAGGGATGCCTTGGAAGCTTTTAAGAAAAACCTGTTGCTCAGATTGAACAACAAGGTGGACTACTGTGAACTGAAGGCGGAAAATTTACTGAAAACCATAAAAAACAACATGGAGCGGCGGATTTCCTCCTGCGAATATGAAATAAATACTCTGAAACTGTATTTGGAGGAAAACAATCCACTCCACATTCTGGAAAAGGGATATGCCATAGTAGAAGACACAGGAGGCAAGGTAATATCCGAAGCCGAAAGCATGAAGTCCGGCGAAGAATATGAAATACGCTTTAAGGACGGAAAGGCTCGTGTAAGTTATGAAGGGAGAAAATCATGAGTTTTGAAAGCGCTATGAAAACGCTGGAAGAAATGGCGGAAAAAATAAGAGAAGAAGCTACCACCTTGGACGAGGCCATACACTGCTATGAAGAAGGCATTAAGGCGTACAACGTTTGCAACGAAACCCTTAAAAATGCCAAACAGAAAATAGAAGTTTACGGCGAATAGGAGGAAAAGATGGATAGAGTGTACGATGACTATAAAAAGCTCATAGACGAGCATATTTTGGACTTTATGCCCAATATAGACAGCAAGAGCATTTCCCTCTATGATGCTATGAAATACAGCCTTACAGCCCACGGAAAAAGACTGAGGCCTGTACTTCTTTTGGCTGCCTGCGAGTTTGCCGGTGGAGATATAAGGGAAGCCTTGCCCTATGCCTGTGCTTTGGAGTATATTCACACCTATTCCCTGATACACGATGATCTGCCTGCCATGGATAATGACGATTTGAGAAGAGGTCTTCCCACCAACCATAAGGTATACGGGGAAGCCTTGGCCATATTGGCAGGAGACGGCCTTCTTACTACGGCCTTTGAAATTATGAACAGGGATATGATGCTCTACTTTGATGAGCCTGAAAAGATGGTAAAAAGAGTGAAGGCATCCTATGAAATAGCCAAGGGCTCCGGTTGTAGAGGTATGGTAGCCGGACAGGTATCGGATATAGAAGGGGAAAATACGGAGTATTCCAACGAAATGCTGGAATATATTCATATAAACAAGACAGGAGCCCTGCTTTGCGCTGCTGTTATGGCAGGACTGGCACTGGGAAATCCTACGGATACCATATATGAGGACCTTCAAAAGTACGTAGATAATTTAGGCTTGGCCTATCAGATAGCAGATGACATTTTGGATGAAATAGGAGATGAGGCGGAGCTGGGTAAGGCAATTGGATCCGACAAGAAGAAAAACAAAAATACCTACACCTCCATAAACGGTTTGGAGGCTGCCTTCAAAAGGCTTGAAGAGCTTACTGAGAATGCAGTGGACGCCATTGCACCATACTACGATAATGCGGAATTTTTCAGAGAGCTGGTTTTAAAGCTTAAAGACAGAAAAAAATAAAGGGGATGAAATGAATCACAATCTTTTAAACTACGACTTTCCCCGTGATTTGAAGAATATGAACTCGGAGCAGCTGAAATTATTGACCTACTCCATACGAGAGTTCCTTATAGATAGGGTTTCCAAAACAGGAGGCCATTTAGCTTCAAATTTAGGGGTAGTAGAGCTAACCGTAGCTTTGCATAAAGCCTTTAATTGCCCTGAAGATAAGTTAATATGGGATGTGGGACATCAGGCCTATGTTCATAAAATCCTGACGAACAGAGGTGGAGAATTCTTGAAGCTTAGACAGTTCAACGGGTTAAGCGGTTTTCCCAAGGCCTCGGAGAGTCCTTATGATTGCTATGACACCGGTCATAGCAGCACTTCCATATCCGCTGCGGCAGGAATGGCGGCAGCAAGAGATATTAAGAATGAAAATCACGAAGTAATAGCCGTAATCGGTGACGGCTCCCTCACAGGAGGGATGGCCTTCGAAGCCTTAAACAACGTAGGTGAAACAAGGTCAAAGGTAATCGTAATATTAAATGACAACGAGATGTCCATATCTCCTAATGTAGGGGGTATTTCAAAGCATCTTGGAAATCTCAGAACATCAAAGGGTTATTTAAGCGCGAAGAATTTTGTCAAGAATAAAATAAGAGCAATTCCCAATATAGGGGAAGGTATAGCTAAAGGCTTGGCAGGCATAAAAAACGATATAAAATACTTTATTTTGGCCAAGGGCGGGATAATCTTTGAAGAACTGGGATTTACATACTTCGGACCCATCGATGGACATGATATAGACGCCATGCTGGAGGTATTTGATAAGGCCAAGAAGCTCAACGAACCGGTTTTCATACATGTTCTGACCAAGAAGGGTAAGGGCTATAAAAACGCGGAGAATGAGCCGGCTAAATTCCACGGAATAGCGCCCTTCAACCCGGAAACGGGACAGGTGCTGGAAAAATCCGAAAAGGCTACATATTCGGGAATTTTGGGGAAATACCTTTGCAGAAAGGCAGAAGATGATCAGCGTCTTGTAGCCATAACGGCTGCCATGTGTGAGGCTACAGGCCTTTGGGAATTCAGCCAAGCCTTTCCCAATAGGTTTTTTGATGTAGGTATAGCAGAGGAGCATGCCGTTTCCTTTGCCTGCGGCTTAGCCAAGGAGGGTATGAAGCCCTTAGTAGCTATATATTCTACTTTTTTACAAAGAAGTTACGACCAGCTTATTATAGATGCCTGTATGCAGAACCTTCCTATAGTGTTTGCATTGGACAGGGCAGGAGTTGTGGGGGCTGACGGAGAGACCCATAACGGAATATTTGACCTATCATACTTGTCTCAAATGCCTAATATGACTGTGCTTACACCTAAGGACGGTAACCAATTTGAGGAAATGCTGGACTATGCCTTCTCCCTGGGAACTCCCTGTGCCATAAGGTATCCGAGAGGCACATGCGACTACGATAATTATATTATGTCAACATCACTCTTTGACGGAAAGAATTTGCGAATAAAAGAAGGTAAGGACTTAGACATTTGGGCCTGCGGTAAAATGCTGGCTACAGGTGAAAAGGTCGTCGGCCTGCTGGCTGAAAGGGGCATAGAAGCAGGTCTGGTAGATGTAGCAACGGTAAAGCCTATGGACTTCAGCCAGGTAAATCCGGAGACGAAGTATTTCGTTACCCTTGAGGATAATATAATACAAGGCGGCTTCGGACACAGCTTTAAAGCAGGGCTTCTAAACGGGAACGCCAAGGTGGTCAACATAGGATGGCCAGATGCCTTTATTCCTCAGGGAACCTTCGATGAGTTGGCTGATTGCTACGGGCTGTCGGCAGAAAAGATTGCGGAAAGGATATGTGAGGATTTTGAAGGAAAGGCTTGATGTACTCCTGGTGGAGAGAGGCTTTTACCAGTCTCGAGAAAGGGCTAAAGCTTCCATAATGGCAGGAATCGTCTACGTGGACGGTAAGAAAAGCGATAAAGCGGGAAACATGACTGACACAGAGGCAGAAATCGTAGTTAAGGAAAATCTTTCTCCCTATGTTTCACGAGGGGGACTTAAGCTGGAAAAATCCATGGAATTGTGGGATATCGATTTAAAGGATTGTCTCTGCATGGACATAGGAGCATCCACCGGAGGCTTTACTGACTGCATGCTGCAGAAAGGAGCGTCAAAGGTCTATGCCGTAGATGTGGGCCATGGACAACTGGACTATAAGCTGAGGATTGACCCTCGAGTTATCAATATGGAAAAATGCAATATTCGTACGTTAGATCCGGAAACCGTAGATAAGGTGGATTTCATATCTGTGGATGTAAGCTTCATTTCCTTGAATCTGGTTTTCCCCGTAGCCGCGGCGGTTCTCAAAGAAGGCGGTTCTATGGTATGCCTTGTAAAGCCTCAGTTTGAGGCAGGCCGTGAAAAGGTAGGAAAAGGTGGAGTCGTGCGTGATGCAAAGGTTCATGAAGAAGTGATAATCAAGGTTATGGAATACGCTTCAGCAAGAGGTCTTACTCCCAAAGGTCTTACCTACAGCCCCATAAGAGGAGCCAAGGGAAATAATATAGAATATCTCTTATTTTTGGTGAAAGAAAGGCAAAAAAGTGATATAATAGATGGAGCGATTTTAAACGAAAAGTCGGTACGAGAAGTTGTTGCCAGCTCCCATGAGGAGTTAGAATAAAGATGTTAATTTTAAAAAGGAGAAAGCTAAAATGAAACTATCACAGAAAATCCAGGAGATGGAATTGTCTCCAATCAGAAAGTTTGTTCCTTACGCAGACGCAGCCAGAGCAGCAGGAAAAAAGGTTTACGGCTTAAACATAGGACAGCCGGATATAAAGACTCCTAAAGCTTTCTTTGAGGCCGTAAAGAACTTTGATCAGGAAGTACTGGCTTATGCCAACTCCCACGGAGAAAAGTTGCTTTTAGAAGCACTCGTCGGCTATTACAAGAGAATAGGCCTCAACTTTGAGACGAAAGACTTGCTTATCACCAACGGTGGTTCAGAAGCTCTTTCCATGATTATGACAGCTATTCTGGACCAGGGTGATGAAGTTATAATGGCTGAACCCTTCTACACCAACTACAAGACCTTTGTAGGTGCTGCCGGCGGCAAGGTTGTAGCTATCCCTACAACAGCAGATGACGGATATCAGTATGCTGTAAGAGAAAAGATAGAGGGCGTTATCTCACCTAAAACTAAGGCTATCGCCATCATCAATCCCGGAAACCCTACAGGAAAGGTTCTCACAAGGGAAGAAATGCAGCTGATAGTTGATATAGCTGTTAAAAACGACCTGTATCTCATCTGCGACGAGGTTTACAGAGAATTCGTTTATGACGGAAAAGAGATGACTTCCTTCGGAGAATATAAAGAGGCTGAACAGAATGTTATCATCGTAGACTCCGTATCTAAGAGATTCTCCGCATGTGGAGCCAGAATCGGTTCCATAGCTTCAAAGAACGAAAACCTCATGGGCAACTTGATGAAGCTTTGCCAGGCAAGACTTTGTGTTCCCACATTAGATCAGATAGGTTCCGCAGCTCTTTATAACCTGGATCCTTCATATTTTGATGATATCAAGAAAGAATATGAATATAGAAGAAATGTTTCCGTTGAAGCCTTAAACGAAATCGAAGGCATCAAGTACGGTGTACCTGAAGGTGCATTCTACATAACCTGCCAGCTTCCCGTTGACAACGCTGAAAAATTCTTAATATTCCTTCTTACTGAATTTGATGTAAACGGAGAAACCTGCATGTTTGCCCCTGCCGGCGGATTCTACGGCACCAAGGGAGTAGGCCAGTCCGACATGAGAATCGCCTATGTGCTTAAGGCAGAGGATATGAAGGCAGGAATCAACATTATCAAAGAAGGAATTAAGGCTTACAACGCCAAATAGTTGCTTTTAAAAGCAAGCTACAATTAAACATTTTATTTATAAAGGAGATTTTATATGAAGCTATCGCCGATGATGGAGCAGTATATGACCATTAAAGAAGAATACAAAGACTGTATCTTGTTCTTCAGGCTTGGCGACTTTTATGAAATGTTCTTTGAAGATGCAAAGACTGCGTCTAAGGAATTAGAATTAACATTGACCGGAAAAAGCTGCGGACAGGATGAGAGGGCGCCCATGTGCGGCGTCCCTTTCCACGCGGCTGAAAACTATGTGGCCAAGTTGGTAGATAAGGGTTACAAGGTTGCCATCTGCGAGCAGGTGGAGGACCCGGCCCAGGCCAAAGGCATAGTAAAGCGGGAAGTCATACGGGTGGTTACTCCCGGAACCATAACTTCCCAAAGTATTTTAAGCGAAAAAGAAAACAATTATTTAGCCGCAGTATATGCTTCACAGGAAGCCTTTGCTGTGGCTTATTGCGATATATCCACAGGAGAGCTTTACTTAACAGAATACGCCGGAGAAAACTTATACGCCACCATGCTGAATGAGCTGGTAAAAATCAAAGCTAAGGAAATTATACTCCGTGAGGATTTTGAAAGCCTTTACCCTTTGGATGAAATAAAATTGCTCACGGATGCGTATATAAGTTTGCAAAGTGAAGGCTTTTTCTCGGAAAGAGGAGCCGAGCAGGCCATAAAGGCCCAGTTTAAAACCTTTTCCTACAGCGGCTTAGGCTTGGACTCCAGACCCTATGGAGCATTGGCTTTAGGTGCATTGCTGAATTATCTCTTAGAAACCCAAAAGCAAAACCTGAAGCATATAACCTATGTCAACAATTACGAAATAGGAAATCATATGGCTTTAGACAAGGCCACCATACGGAATTTGGAATTGACGGAGACCCTCTATGATAAGAGGACTCAAGGCTCCCTCCTTGGAATTTTGGATAAAACACATACAGCTATGGGAAGCAGAAAGATGCGCCAATGGCTGAGGGAACCCTTGAACGATGCAAGGGAAATAAATCTCAGGTTAGACGGTGTGGAGGAGCTTTACACCGAGGTTTTGATGAGAAATAACCTGAAGGAAGGGTTGAAAGCCATCTATGACTTTGAGAGGCTGACGGGACGCATAGCCTGCGGAAATGCCAACGGTAAGGATCTGATAGCTTTGCGAAATTCCATCGCCGTACTGCCGGAAATAAAAGCTGCTCTTTCTTATTGCAATTCAGAGATGCTTCGCTCCATAGAAGGGCGGATCGACCGGCTTGAACAGGTATTCGATATAATTGACAGAGCTATAACCGAGGAGCCTCCCTTTATTATCAAGGAAGGGGGCCTTATAAAAGACGGTTATTCAGAGGCCTTGGACAATCTTAAGTTTTCCATCAAGGATGGCAAGACTTGGATTTCCAATCTGGAAGCCACCGAGAGAGAACGTACGGGAATAAGAACCCTGAAGGTGGGCTTTAACCGTGTTTTCGGCTATTATCTGGAGGTCAGCAAATCCTTTATGGATGCGGTGCCTGCTGAATACATAAGAAAGCAGACCTTAGCTAACGGAGAAAGGTATATCACTCCGGAGCTTAAGGAGATGGAAAATCTCGTCCTCAATGCGGAGGCCAAAATCAACAGGATGGAGTACGAGATTTTTACGGAAATAAGAAGCTACATTGAAGGCTTTATTGCCGATATACAGAAGACCTCAAAAGCCATCGCCGAGCTGGATGTTTTGACTTCCTTTGCTCATGTAAGCGAAAAGCTGGGATATACCAAGCCTTCCGTAGATGAGTCCATGGAGCTGGAGATAATAAAGGGAAGACATCCTGTAATAGAACAGACCGTTTCCGACGGGCTTTTCGTTTCCAACGATACCTACTTAAACAACGACGACACATCCATGCTGCTCATAACGGGGCCTAATATGGCGGGAAAATCTACCTATATGAGGCAGACGGCTCTTATTGTTCTCATGGCACAGGCAGGCTGTTTCGTACCTTGTGAAGGAGCCCGCATAGGTGTAGTGGACAGAATTTTCACCAGAATAGGAGCTTCGGATAATTTGGCTCAGGGACAGTCCACCTTCTTCGTGGAGATGAGCGAGCTTTCCTATATTTTAAATACGGCAAAGGAGAAAAGTCTAATAATTTTAGATGAGATAGGAAGGGGGACTTCAACCTATGACGGACTTTCTATAGCCTGGTCCGCGGTAGAGTATCTATGCAACGAAAACAGACAAATAAGAACCCTTTTTGCCACCCATTACCATGAGATTACCGAGCTGGAAGAAAAAATCCACGGTGTAAAGAATCTTACCGTAGATGTGGCGGAAGAAAACGGAAATATAGTTTTTCTACATAAGATTATCGAAGGTGCCGCATCGGGAAGCTACGGAATTCATGTGGCCAAGCTGGCAGGAGTACCCAAGATTTTGCTGGAAAGGGCAGAGGAGAAGCTGGGCGAGCTGGAGAGAAATCACAGGGAGGAAGGCTTCGCCTGCGATTCAGAGGCAGTTAAGGAACCTTCCCATAAGACCGGTGAAGATTATCAGCTGTCTATGTTTGCCTTTGCACCAAATCCGGTGACGGAAAAGCTGAGAGCCCTTAACCTTATGGAGATAACTCCGTCACAAGCCTTCAAAATCCTGGAAGAGTTGAAGGAGCATATAGATGATTAGAGTTTTAGAAAAAAATATCGCGGATAAAATAGCCGCCGGCGAAGTTGTTGAAAGACCTATTTCCATAGTTAAGGAGCTGGTTGAAAACGCCTTAGATGCGGGAGCCACGTCCATTATATGCGAGATAAAAAACGGCGGAAAGACATATATCAGAATTACCGACAACGGTTGCGGAATTCCGGAAGATGAAGTTGAAACAGCTTTTCTGCGCCACGCGACCAGCAAGATATCCACAGCTTCTGATTTGGAAGCCATAGGAACCTTAGGCTTTAGAGGTGAAGCCTTAGCCTCGGTGGCCGCCGTTACAAGGACGGAAATCGTAACAAAGACAGCTGAGGCAAAGACAGGAAGAAGATTGGTAATACACGGTGGAGAAGTCATAGAAAACGCTTCTACGGGATGCCCTGACGGAACTACCATAGTCGTAAGAGACCTGTTCTATAACACACCGGCCAGACTTAAATTCATGAAAACCGATGCTGCGGAAAGCGGGCTCATAATAGATTTTATTTCCCAGATAGCTTTAGCCTACAAAGATGTAAGGTTTAGGCTTATCAACAACGGAAATGTGCTCTTTGCCACTTCCGGAGACGGGGACAGATTAAATACCATAATGCGTGTCTACAAGGATGTGGATTCTAAAAACATGGTGTCTTTAAGACACAGCTCCAACGGTATTTCCATAGAAGGATATATATCCTCACCTGCTGTAAGCAGAACCACAAGGGGAGGACAGATTTTCTTCGTCAACGGTCGTGTCATAAACAGCAAGGTCATAGAAAAAGGCGTAACCCTGGGGTATAAGGAGCGATTGTTCGAAGGTCGCTATCCCATTACATATCTTTTCCTACAGGTGGATCCAAAGGATTTGGATGTAAATATCCATCCTAATAAAAAGGAAATACGCTTCGATAAAGAAGCTATGGTAATCGACAGCGTTGCCAGCGCTATAACAGAAGCCTTGGCCACAGAAGATGCTGTAGTTGATGCAGGCAACATATTTAAAGACGGGGAAAAGGCTTTGACAGGCCACATGGTGTATGAAAGGCTCTTCGAGGGAATGGGTCATGAATATGCCCCCCTGCAAAGGGAAGCCAAAGATAAGAGTAATCCTTTTAAAATAAGTGATAGGGCTTTTGAAAAGGGAAAAGACAGTATCGAAGAAAATATCAACATAAAAGAGTTATTGTCAACTATAAGCAACGAGCCTAATCTTGAGGATGCACCTCTTACCGATGCTCCAAAAGAACCTGCGGGAAAATCCCATATGGAGAATCTGGATAAGAAATCCGGCTTTGTCCCTATCACCCTGCAGGAGCCAGGCTTCAAGCCCTTTGATTTTAGTGATCTTAAGATTTTAGGAATCCTTTTCGATACATATATCATGGCTACGGCTGATGAAAAATTCTATCTCATAGACCAGCATGCAGCCCACGAAAGGATTTTTTACGAAAAGCTGGTGGGCGAGTACTCCTCCGGCCATAAGGAAAAGCAATATATAATGGTTCCCATTATGATTTCCTTGCCCTATGCCTTGAGTGAAGATAGGGAAGGCTGGCTCAACGCTCTGGAGGAAATGGGCTTTACCATCGAAGATTTTGGAGAAAGCACATACCGAATACCGGAAATCCCCATGTTTATGGAGCTGGGTGAGGCGGAAGATTTTGTCAAGGGCTTTATAGAAAACATTGGAAATTCAACAGATTTTTCAAATACTACAGTTATAAACAAACTGATTATGATGTCTTGCAAGGCGGCAATCAAGGCAAAGGATATCCTTAAGGATGAGGAAGTTACAGCACTTATAAGTGATTTGGCAAAATGCAGGAATCCTTTCAGTTGTCCCCACGGCAGGCCCACCTTTATAAAGCTTTCCAGATATGAAATAGAGAAGATGTTTAAGAGAGTATGATGGATAAAATTATTGTGGTTGCAGGCCCTACAGCGGTAGGTAAAACTAAATATGCCATAGAGATTGCTAAGGCCTTCAATGGAGAAATAGTATCCTGCGATTCCATGCAGCTGTACAAATATATGGATATAGGAAGTGCCAAGCCAACAGCAGAGGAACAGGCCCAAGTACCTCATCATCTTGTAGATGAAATAGATCCTAAAGAGCCTTTTTCCGTGGCCATCTATAAGGATATGGCAAAATCCGCCATAAAGGATATATTGGAACGCGGTAAGATGCCGGTAATAAGCGGCGGAACCGGCTTATATCTCAATTCCCTCATATATGAGATGGATTTCAGCAAGGCAGAGCAAAATCAGGAATACAGGCGAGAATTGGAAGCCTTGGCAGATAGGGAAGGCAATGGGGTTCTTCACGGCAAATTAAAGCTGTTAGATCCTGCCACAGCGGAAAGAATTCATCCGAATAACAGGAAAAAAATCATCAGGGCTTTAGAAGGAGCCCTTTCCGGCAACTCCATCGGAGATTTCCAAAACTGTAGGGAAAAAAGCATGGATTTTAACCCAATTTTAATCGGTTTA
This sequence comes from Anaerovoracaceae bacterium, assembly GCA_041854955.1. Classification (GTDB taxonomy): domain Bacteria; phylum Bacillota; class Clostridia; order Peptostreptococcales; family Anaerovoracaceae; genus CAMENZ01. The sequence continues at coordinate 35,544 of JBHADF010000020.1, forward strand.
ACCCGAAATCGACAAGAACTTTATGATAGAATAAATCAAAGAGTCGACATTATGGTAGAGGACGGACTTTTTGGAGAAGTTTCAAGCCTTCTTGGCCAAGGCTTAAAGGCTGAAGACGTTTCCATGAAAGGGATAGGCTATAAAGAAGTAATTTCGTATCTGGAGGGATTTTCCACAGCAGAGGAGGCCATAGAGCTGATAAAACAAAACAGCCGTCATTTGGCCAAAAGGCAGTTGACCTGGTTCAGGAGATATGAGGATATGCAATGGTTCAACCTTAGTGAATACGGCTCTGATGACGAAGGAATAAAGGATATCATATCATGGCTGAAAAAGAAATAAGAATTCACAATAAAAGCGATAAGCCGGATAATATAATCCAAAAGGAAAACGAGATTTATCTGGAGTGCGAGGCCTTGGAAAAACAGCTTCCTAAGTTTCTCCGCGGCTTTTTTGTCTACCTTAAGGGAAATGTTTTGCCCAAAACGAGACTGGCATATTTGGGAGATATAAAGTTCTTTTTTAAATATCTGATAGATGAAACAGACTTAACAGAAGCGGAGACTACGGATAAAATTAAGCTGGAAGAACTGGAAAATGTGAAGGCCATCGATGTAAATCTCTTTATGGACTATTGCCGTAAATATAAAATCGAAACGGATAAGGCCATACATGTCTATGAGAATTCAAACAAATCTCTGGCCAGAAAAAAGTCTTCCGTATCTGTAATGTTCAAGCAGCTTTACAGGGATGAACTCCTTTCCAAGAACATAACCGACGGCTTCGACCCTATCAGAGTAGCCAAGCCGGGAGAACGAGAGATAAAGGCATTGCAGGACGATGAGGTCATGATAATGCTGGATGCCGTAACGGTGGGAACCGGGCTTACAGGCCACGAAAGATCCTATTGGGAGAAAACGAAAAAGCGTGATAAAGCTATTTTGATCACCTTCCTTACCTACGGCCTGAGGCTTTCTGAGCTTCAGCAGTTAAATATTTCATCCTTTAATTTTAAAAGAGGAGAGTTTAAAATTTATAGAAAAAGAGGTAAAGAGTCCATAATGCCTCTAAATAAATCAGTTACCGCCGTCATTGAAGATTACATACTTAACGAAAGGCCTGAGGAAAGCAAGATACAGGAGGAGCATCGGGACGCGCTGTTTCTTTCCCTCCAGGGCAAACGGATGACGGACAGGCAGATCAGGGAGTTGGTAAAAAAGTATACATCTATCGCTCTGAACACCAGCCGAAAGGTAGGCTACAGCCCCCATAAATTAAGAGCTACAGCGGCCACCAGCCTTATAGGAAGAGGAAATTCCATATACGATGTGGCTGCCCTCTTAGATCACGAACAGGTTACCACTACCCAGCTTTACGCAAGACAGAAGATAAATGTGAAAAGAGACTTGGTCAGCGACATGGAGTGGGAGGAAGAAAGGAAAGAAAAATAGCATGAATTTTACAGACAGATATCTTAAAGAGGCTTTTAATATAGATGAAAGGGTTTTGTCATTGGTTTCCGAAGCGGAAAAAGAGGTCCAGCCTCAGTTTGTGCAGCTGGAAGATATAATGGCATACAATCAGTACAAAGTCTTATCAGCTTTCCAGAAAAACAGAATAAGCGATATGCACTTCGGATGGCACACAGGCTATGGCTATGATGACCCGGGAAGGGCAGCCATAGAAAAGACATATGCAGATATTTTAGGAGGAGAAGCGGCTCTCGTGAGGCCTACTATCGTCAACGGTACCCATGCCTTAGCCATCACCCTTTTAGGCATTTTAAGGCCGGGAGACGAGCTTATATATTGCACCGGTGCTCCATACGATACCTTGGAAGAGGTCATAGGCATTTCCGGAGAGGAGGGAAACGGCTCCCTCAAGGATTACCGCGTATCCTATAAGCAGGTGGAACTTCTCCCTGACGGCACCATAGATTTCGAAGGCTTGAAAGCTGCCATAGGACCTAAGACTAAAATGGTTACCTTGCAGCGCGCTACCGGCTACGGATGGCGAAAGGCCATAACTATGGAGCAGATCGAAAAATGGGCGGCCTTTGTTTCTGAAATAAATCCGGATATCGTAAAGATGGTGGATAACAGCTATGGAGAATTCCTTGATGTAAAAGAACCTACCGATGTGGGTGTGGATGTTATGGCAGCCTCTCTCATAAAAAATCCCGGCGGCGGCCTTGCACTGACAGGGGCTTATGTAGTGGGAAAGAAGGCTCTTATCGATAAAATTCAGTACAGAATGACCTGTCCCGGCATAGGAGGGGAGTGCGGTCTGACCTTCGGACAGACGAGAACCATGTTCCAGGGCCTCTTCCAAAGTCCCAAGGTGGTCAACGGAGCCGTCAGAGGAGCCATCCTCTGCGGAAAGGCCTATGAAAAATTAGGTTTTCCCGTATGTCCCAAGGCCGAGGATAAGAGAAGCGACATAATTCAAGCCATACAGCTTGGCAGTCCGGAAAGAGTGGTCGCCTTCTGCGAGGGAATCCAGGCAGCTGCTCCCATCGATTCCCATGTTTCTCCTGTACCCTGGGATATGCCCGGATATCAGGATCCGGTAGTTATGGCTGCGGGAGCCTTTATACAGGGTTCTTCCATCGAGCTAAGTGCCGATGCTCCCATCAGGGAACCTTACAATGTGTATTTTCAAGGGGGACTCACATACGAGCATTCCAAGTTCGGTGTGATTAAATCCATTGACAGGTTGCTGAAAAAGGGACTAATTGAGATTTAACAGAATTTAGGGGGATAAAATGGGGATTCAAAACATTAAAAATACGGAAAATAAGCTTAAGCTATTTGTATCTATTTTAAAGATATCGCTGTTATGCGTTATCATAATAGGCGTTCCTTTATATTTGATTTTTTTCCAGAGGGATTTTTTAGCCAGCTTTAAAAATATAGAAGAGATTGTGGCTTTCCTGAAAAAATACCAGCAAGAGTCCATGATAATATACGTGTTGGCTCAGATAGCTCAAGTGGTAATAAGTATAATTCCCGGCCAGGTCTTTCAAATGGCTGCGGGCTATCTTTACGGCTTCGGCGTGGCCCTGTTCTTATCTATGCTGGGAGCAGCTCTGGGAACGGCCATATCCTTTGGTTTGGCCAAGCTTTTGGGAAAGGATTTTCTGCATATTTTCTTCGGTGAGGAAAAGATGACTCAGTATGTGGAAAAGTTGAATTCCAAAAGGGCCTATACTATAGTTTTCTTCATATATCTCATTCCGGGCATACCTAAGGATATGATGAGCTACGCTGCCGGAGTGTCTGAAATCAACTTTAAAATATTCATGATGCTTTCCGTATTAGGCAGATTGCCCGGTATGCTGGGCTCCATGCTAATAGGATTCTTTTTAGACAAACATAACTACTGGGGCGTAGGAATTGTGGCCGCAGTAGCTGCCATAGCCTTTTTACTCTGCATTATTTTCAGAAAGAGGATAAATGCTGTTCTTGATAAGGCCTATGAGAAAATAAAGATTTAAATAATAAATTGCAAAGGAGGGTATGCCGTGTCAACTGAAAAATTTTACGTTAGGAATCATTATAGATATGAGTTCATCATCGGCTTCTCCTTGATTATTATTTTATTTGGACTGTTTTTCAACACACCCAAGGAAATAATGGAGGGCTATTATCGGATTCTGACATCACCGAGCCAATTGCTGACAGACTATATGGCAGTCGGCGGTATTGGTGCGACCTTCTTTAATGCAGGCCTTTTGATGCTCATAGCCGCTTTGGGCCTTTGGAAAAGAAAACAACTCCTTACAGGGCCTGTTATTGCGGCCCTGTTTACTTTGTTCGGCTTCTCCCTGTTCGGAAAGAATCTGTTCAATACCATACCTATCACTTTAGGTGTATATCTTCACGCTAAAATTGAAGATATAGAGTTCAGCTCACTTACCCTGAACAGTCTGTTAGGAACTGCTCTGGGGCCTGCCGTCAGCTATATCTGCTTCGGTACAGGCCTTCCTTTTTACCAGGGCTTTCTCATATCCTATAGTGTAGGAATTTTAATAGGCCTCATATTGCCGCCTTTATCAAAATCCTTCTTAAAATTCCATAAAGGCTACACCTTATATAATGTAGGCTTCACCTGTGGCATCATAGGATTATTTATCCAAGGCATACTCAGCTCCTTTGACTTGGAGGTTGCAAACATAAGCATATTAAGCTTTGGAGATAACATAAAAATTGCAGTTTTTATGTATCTGTTCTTTGCTGTGTCCCTGATAGGCGGATACCTTATAAACGGGAAAAGTTTTGCCAATTTTAAAGAACTGCTCAAGAGCAGCGGCCGAGCACCTTCGGATTTCGGACATATATACGGAAGAGGAGCATCACTAATTAACATGTCCTTATTGGGAATAATATATACATCCTTTGTGCTTATAATGGGGCAACCCTTAAATGGGCCTATTTTAGGAGGAATATTTACCATCTTCGGATTCGGCATCTTCGGAAAACATGTGCGTAATGTGCTGCCCATACTTTTGGGAACAGTGCTGGCCTATGCCTTGAACATTTACGACCCTACCAGCGTTTCCGCCATGGTAACCGTGCTCTTCGCCACTAATTTAGCTCCTGTAGCGGGAGAATTCGGCCCCATAGGCGGAATAATCGCCGGATTTGCCCACGTATCCATCGTATCTGTGGTGGGATTGTTACATGGAGGCTTGAATCTTTATAATAACGGATTTTCCGGAGGATTTGTAGCTGCTACATTGGTTCCTATATACGAAGCCATCCGAGATTCCAGATTTTTCAACAGAAGGGGAGAGAAGTGATGAAAATTTTAAAAAACGAGCAAAAATATACTAAGATCATTGCCGGTGGACTGATGCAATACTTCTTATTTAAGGGCGTTCAAAACTTTCAGATAGAAATTAGTATTGAAAAAAAATATATTGAAGTTACGGCTTCAGGTATGGTAAAACTCTCGGATAAGGATTTCAAGGATTTGGAAATCCTCCGGAATCCCATGTGTCTTCCGGAATTTGAAAACTATTATGATACACTGATAGATTATGATGACAGCATAGATGAAATGGCTAATATCAACGGGTTGGCATCTATAACAGATGTTTCCGATATAAGCTATGATGGGGAGCAGTTAACGATAAAGCTTAGACGAAACTTCTAAGAATGAAAGCACTTACTATAATGTAGGTGCTTTTTTTATGAATTGAACATATCTCCACCCTTTTAAAAATAAAAAAGAACAAATGTTTATTTTCTTGTTGACAACGAACGGATATTCTGATATATTGAGAATATAAAAAGAACAAATGTTCCGAAAGGAGAGTGGAACTTATGACAAAGAGATATAGAGTGGCTAACAGATTTAGATTTACATTATTTGTGGTATTATCATTAGTGCTGATAACTACAGTGTTTAATTTTGCATCAGGATTTAATACGGCAGTCAGTTTATCGGAAACGGATCAATATCTGGAGGTTCCTGTGAGATCCGGAGATACATTATGGGAAATCGCCACTGAGCATATGCCGGCAAATATCGATACACGAGAAGCTGTTTATAGACTCTGTAAGATAAACGGATTATCAGCAGATGATTTAACAGTAGGAACAGTAATCAAGGTCCCAATTTATCACTAAATATATTGTTAAAGACAGCTAAGCAAAATTTTCTTGTTTAGCTGTTTTTCATATAAAAAGTAAAGGTATAACAGATCCATTAATTTAATAAAACCCGTCAGAAGGGAAAATAGAGCCTCGGTTTTTTGATATTCTAGGCTAAGATATAATATAAAGGTAGAATTATAGGAAAGCTGGAGAAATGGCCTGTAGCAAGGTAAAGAGAGACAGTTCCTGTGGGGCTGAAGTACCGTAATAGAGTCTTGACACAATCGCAGTGCTAACTATTCCCTAAATTATGATTTAAAGAATAGTTTTGGGCAGTAAGAAGAGGAGAACTCCTTTGCTCCCCCTGCAAGTTCTCCCCTTCAATATGATATAACAAAATATAAAAGATAACTGCTGCTTTATTTTTTATGTGCCGATTTATAACAGCTCCAATAGGTTTTTGCAAACTTACAAAAAATTGTCACATAAAGTGCGATAACACCGGAGCTTATGAATAGCACCCAGAAAAAATCGTCATCTTCACTCAAAAGCTGTATGGTCTGAATTATAAACCAACTAAAAAACATTATAAGTGGAATCACTATACCTATAAAAACTCTCCTTATCATTTCCAGCTTGGACGAGTCATCTGAGAATATTTCGTCTTCCCTTCCATCAATTTTTGAAGCGGGTTTACGGAAATAACTGTAGCCACGATGATTTTGGAGATATTCCCATCCACAATCTTTAAAGATTTGAATGTACTCCTCTTTGTTGGATTTACTGCCCTTATTGTAATCAAGACGATAGACCACATCCTCTTCTTTGCACCTTTGGAAGGAATAAACTCCCAAAGGGCTAACGCTGATAAATTCCCATCCATTGTTATGTTCTTCTCTTAAGTATTCTTCTTCCTCTTTCCATTCTGTCACGAAAAAAGGCGTAACTCTCTTTTTTATATTCTCTCCCTTATCCATTTCTCCCATTTTATCTCACCTCCATCATGCTCGAATAAAGCCGCTCAATTCTCTTCATTTCCTGCTCCAAGACCATGGTTCCAAGCTCTGTAATGTGATAAATTTTGCGGTTTTCTTCCTCTCGAATAAAAGATATAAGCCCGTCCTTCTCCATCTTTGATAAGCTGCCGTACAGTGTCCCGGGACTGATCTTTATCTCTCCCCCGGTCAGCCTCTCCGTTTCCTTTACGATGCTGTAGCCGTGGGCTTCCTCCCTTAGGCACAGCAAAATATAGAAGCCTGTTTCAGTCATGGGTGCATATATTTTTTTTATACGATTGTCCATCTAATCACCCCACTCAGTACTACGATATATCGCACTTCGATATATATTAATATAGCACTGCCTTATATCTTTGTCAACAAAAAAGCAAATTTAATTTTACGGGTAAATCAAAAAAAGCGGTTTACCAAGCAATATTGCCAGCTCACCGCAATCCTTTAAGGCTTTCTATATTAAGCTTTCTTCCGCTGCCTCTATGGAATCATATCCATACAGCTTAACCATTATATCTCTATCCAACAGGGAAATTGACTTTCCTTCCCCTTTAAGCCTGCTCACAAACTCCAGATAAAGTCCGAGCAGCTCTTCCGGATATGTGGAAAGTTCTCCTCGTGCATAGGTTTCCATGGAAGTAAAGCCCTGCTCATCAGGATTTTCGCTTATGGGTCTCCCGGTCAAGGCTAACTTGGGATATTTGAGGCAAAATTCCTTCTCCCAGGGTATTAAAATGTCTAATATATCATCTATGGCTTGTCCCATTTTCCGGGATAGAGGCTGAATTTTGGGGGCTATCCGGGCCTGATAATATTCCGGTTCCGTAAACTCCATCATTCTTCCGTATTTTTCGCTTATCAGGTTTCTCCCCTGGTGCTCCGAAGCTAAAAGATGCTTTTCATATAGCTCCAGCATGTCCTCAGTCCAGTTAAAATATTGGCTGTATCTCATGATATAGAAGGTTTCTCGGTCGTCCTGGCAGGCTGCCCTACCACCTATATTATCCACCTTCTGAAACATAGACCACTCCATATTTATGATATGCTCTATGATTTTTTCTTTATCCATATATAAGCTCCTAAATTCCAAGGTCGTAGTGAGCAGGTAGCTTTCTTATCTTTTCATCCTTTATACCTGCCATGATATGAGGGATGTGCTCTTGCAGGAAGCTGTCATCGCAGTGGGAAAATCCTTGTAGTACAAGCTCTTTAGCAATTTCCTCGCAGATGCTTTCTGTAATATCAAAAACAAAGTTTTCTCTGTCACGGGTTTGTAAAAGAAAGATTTTCTTTAGTTCCGGTAATAATTCAACCGGCTTTTTCAGTTTCTCCAAGTCTTTGGCTCCCATATATGACCATTTATAAAAAGGCATATAGCGTCTGTTCAGCAGATGAGCCATAGAAAGAACTGCTTCCGTAAACCTGCTCACAGAAAGGATGGCGGCAATATCATCCCCTCTTTTTAGGCATCTCATCAGGTTATACTGTCCGGATTGTGATATTTCAGCTGCTCTTGCAGCTATTTTCTTTCTCAGCACATCCTCGGGATAAAAACTTTTCAAAGCTTCTCTGAATTTTGTGAACTCCCCCAATTCATCGGCGAAAATCTCTCCGTTGGTACATAGGGCCAACTGGGTTTCTCTTAGAAAAAACCAGTCACTATTGGTCTCGGGAGGCTTTGAAATTCCTATGTTCCTATAGAAAAAATCAGAAATGCCTATCACTCCAACCCTGCTCTTATCTTGGATATTTTGTCGGCTGAAGCCCATAAAGCTATTTGGCAATCTCTCGTATTCCGCTGCTAATTTCTCACCGTAGATTGGCATATCCTCATCATTTAGCCACATGCAAAAGCCTGGGCCAAAGTCATGATCTTGGGATAGTTCATCATCATATCCGAAACACTGAGACCCTTCTCCCCCAAGGCCTACGGCAACACGGCTCCGGTCCCTACCACAGACAGCCTCTATCATGGCTTTTCCATAGGTTTCGTAATATTTTTTAGAAAGTTCCATTCCTTGCATAACCCTACCACCTATGCTTTCTAAAGCTGTTTTTCCCTGCATAAACGGATATTTTCCTCAGTTTTGCGGTATCCGTCATTATCTCTGCCATAGTCTCTTTCTAAAAGCCTCAGAGCTTCCGAAAAGAGTTCCCCGGCCTTTGGAAAATCCGCCTTTTCAAAGTACACTTCTCCTAAAGTTGACAGGGCTGCCGAATAGTGCACATCCCTATCTCCACAGGTTTTCCTGAATTTTTCCACGCTTTTTAGGGCATAGTCCTCCCCTTTTGAAATATCGCCCAGTTTCAGATAGTTGTTTGCCAAATTACTGTAGGTGATGGCGATTTCAATTTCCGACTGAGGGAGATTTTCCAGTATTTTAAGAGCTTTGTAGAGGTATTCAAGAGCAGCCTCAGGCTCTCCCTTTCCCTCGTAGGCAAGGCTCATATTGTTGTATACTGAGGCCACCGGATAGCTTATGGATTCTCCCTTTCCCGTGAAAAGCTTTAAGGCTTCTTCGTATTTTCCCAAGGCCTGCTCAAATTTACCAGATAAGCTCAGGGTGGTGGCATAGTTCAGCAAAGTGGTGGCATAGGCATCGCTTTCCTCAGCCTTCAGCTCTTTCAGCCATACTATGGCCTTTTCGTAGAGATCACTCCCCTCCTCATATCTGGAGAGAACCCTGAAAAAGCCTCCCAGCTCATTGCAGGCGGAAATGGCCAAGCCCTTATCTCCCTTTTCCTCGGCGAAACGTATAGTCTCTTTTAAGAAGGGCTCTACCTCGTCGTATCGCTTTTCCTCAAAAAACCTGTCTAATTTTTCGTAGAAATCCATATTTTCCAACCCTTTCCTTTTATGCTCTTATCTTAAAGGTTTTATATGCCAGCTTATACACCAGTACACATGCCAAAGCAGAATAAAGCAGGCAAAAGACTATTGTGGACGCCCCGAATACCAGAGTGGGAAGTTTAAGCCTTAAGAACATGTATGACAATCCGTAAGTAGCTCCCATTACAAAAGTGTAGGTAAAGCTTTTTATCTCCGTACCCGCATTATAGGGCTGAAGCAGATAATATATGGTCAAATAGTGGACTGAAAAGAACACGCTCAAGGCCGGTATGGAAGTCATCAAAATTAGGTAATTTATCCATTGATCCGTACCGCCGGAGACGAAGAGCCACAATGCCAAGCCGCCTCCTATGACCCCTGCGGGAACCAGATTTACCTTCACTATCTCTATAAGTCTTATCTGAAACAGCTTTAGTATAAACTTCGGCTGCTTGTAGAATGGGTATGTTAAAAGGCTGTTATCGCAGTTTATGAAGATGGCCCTGGTAATATTTTGTCCGCGATTGAGCATATACATTATAAACACGAAAAACGGCAGCATCGACATGGTAAAACGATTGACATAGCTCTTCACATCAGGGAGGAAAAGCATTACCAAAGCTCCGCATATTACAAGTGCCAAACATACCAATGAAATCCACTTTGAGGCATTCCAAAGCAGCTTTCTGTGGCGTTTTACGAAGAGATCGTTAAGATAATGAAAGCCTGTCTTGGTGCTGGTAATGGATGTGTCTGCGGTTATGCTTTTCTTTACCTGTTGATTGACGGTCTGAGTAATGGAGGTTTTATCCATTCCCGCAAAGGAGTTTAATAAAATCCATCTGCATAGCTGTCTGTAGTTGTTATAGCCCACTATTATAAAAAATGCGGGGATTCCCCCTATTATGGCCAGTAGCATTATAGCTTTTACAGCTATAACTGGAATGAGCAATTTCAACAGTCCGCTTACTATGGTTAAAACCAGCAGGATTAAGGATGCGACCATGGGAACAGTCATATTTTTCGGATCTATGTGCCATACGCCCTTCTTGCTGTAAATTTTCAGCCTGATACTTATAAATATAAGCTTGGTTCCGACTATGAAAAATGGAATCATTATGGCCTCTGCCACAGGCAAAATCCCCATAAAATGAATAACCAAAGTGCCTGCCAGCATACCTATAATCAGCTTTATTAAGGAATAATAGAAATTGATCAGAGTATATTCACGAGGGTTCATTCCAAGCAAAATTAAAGCGTAATATTTATCACGGCTTGGCTCAAAGATATAGGTGTTTAATAAAGCCCCTATAATGGTAAAAAATACCAGCACATGTAAAAACACATTCAGTTCATCCTGTCCCGTAAATTCGCTTATCCTTCCCATGCTGAACATGAGTATGATAAAATACAATATCTTTCCTGAAAAGACGGACAAAATCTCCTTGAAAACCGACAAAATGCCTGCAAAAATTTTAAAGCCTCTAAGCTGATATACATTGGGGGGAAAGGCATGCTTTATG
>JBHADF010000021.1:0-15563 GCA_041854955.1 Anaerovoracaceae bacterium
ACTCGTTGACCGCTTCAAGGTCCTCCTCTGGATTGCTGTCCATAGTGAACGTAAAAGACAATAAATTTTCCATCCGACGAACCTCTCGCTTGTATGTGTACACACATTGTAGCACGGCGATAGCTCGGTTTTCAATAGGCTTTTCAAAAGTCAGCACTTTAAAATGTAACTTTCCTGTGTTCGCAAGCCGATTTGATGGTTTTTATGCTGCCGGACATACTCCGCATTGAAATCCCCACCTATTGGTTTTACCGTTTTGTGGGGTAATTAGCGTAATCGCAAATATTCATGCTCATCAGGGAACGATATTCATCATAGCGTGATTTGCTGTTTCGTGGGGTTTTTTCAACGAGGATGATAACTACTTCACCCATTTCACTATCATTGCCTTACAGAGCAGAAAACAAGCGTTTTTCGACCCTTAAACGCACAAAAACAGGCGGCATCCAACCGAAGTTGAATGTCGCCTGTTTTGTCCAATCCTGTCTAACAGATGCCGATTTCGTAATTTTCTCAAATTACTGACTTATCGGCACACGCCGTAGGGGCGGTTTTTTATTGTTTATATGACGAAAGAGAGTCGAACTCCTTGGGGCGCGACCATAAAGTACGCCAAAGGGAAATATAAGTATACATATCAATACAAACATATTAGCCCTCCATATCAATCTTGATTGTCTTTGAAGTAGACAATTCTTCCACATCTTCATCCACTGTCCAAATTCGAATTCAATATCTTCCGATGTCCATTCCACTTACAATATAGTCTTCTTCTCCGCAGCTTCGCAGTATTGTTCCAGATGCATGGGAGAATTTTTCTTGTTCTTTAAGGTAGCTTTCCCGCCGATACAGCCGTTGACGCATATCATACCTTCTATGAAATTGCCGTCAAGCTTGCCCCTCTTGGCTTTCAGAAGGGCGGCTCTGCATTCATCTATACCGTTGCACACCACCGGTTTCAGTTGGAAGTCCTTAGCGCCTATCTCCAAAATGGCTTCCTCTACAGCCTTTGTTACGCCTCCTGACATGGCAAAGCCTCTGCCAAAGGGGGATGCTCCCTGGAGGTCTGTCGCCTCCAGCTCCTCCGGCTTTATATCTCGGCTGTCCAGCATAGCCAAAAGCTCCTCAAAGGTTATGACATGATCCACATAGGGATCCACATGGTCATGGGTTCTCTCCCATTTTTTAGCTACACAAGGGCCAATAAAGGTTACCACTGAATTAGGATCTTTCTCCTTTATCATCTTTCCCGTCAAAGCCATGGGCGACGGTGTATGAGAAACATGCTCTGCCAGTTCGGGGAACTCAACCTGCACATATTCTACAAAGGCAGGACAGCAGGAGGATGTTAAAAATCCCTTTTCGACCAGCTCGGCAGCTTCCAGCTTTGCCGTTTCATCGGCTCCCTGGGCTACTTCCACCACATGATCGAAGCCCAGCTTTTTTATGGCCGTTATAATCTGACCCAAGCTGGAGCCGGGGTACTGAGATGAAATGGCCGGTGCCACTATGGCGTAGTTTTCGCGACCTGTTATGTCCTTATCTCTCAGCTCTTCCACAACCTCTACCAGGAAGGATTTATCCAGCATGGCGCCGAAGGGGCACTCCCATACACAGGCACCGCAAACGATGCATTTCTCCGGAATAATCTCCGCATCACCTTCATCATTCATAAAGATGGCTCCCGTTTTACAGGCACTTTCACAGGGGCGTTTAATATTGGTTATGGCCTGATATCTACAGGATTTTGCACATTGACCGCACTCTACACAACGTCCCTTGTCTATGTGAGCATGGCCTCTGTCGTCCAGGAAAATAGCGTCTGTAGGGCAGCTTTCCTTACAGTTATGGGCCAAACAGCCACGGCAAAGGCTTGTAACCGTGTGTCCCGACTTAGGACATTCATCACAGGCTATGCTCACCACCTGAACCGTATTTTTCTTTCCTATATCCTTACCCAGACCTACTCTCATCCTGTCGGCGATTATGGCTCTGTCCTTGTATATGCAACAGCTGATGGGAGGTTCTCCCTTTCTGAGCACGTTGTTGGTAACTTCATTAAAAGCGGAAAAGGCATCAGTCTTTTGCCAGGTCTGTCTTGCCAGCTCTCTAAGAACTAAATATTTTACTTCCTGTACTCTACTGTCAAAGATTTTCAACTTATGTACCTCAATACCTTTCTTTCATTTTCCTGTCTATGTTGCGCTTAGCATCCTTTTCAGCCAAGGCTTCACGCTTATCATAATTCTTCTTTCCTCGTGCCAGGCCGATTTCCACCTTTGCCCGCCCCTCTTCATTGATGTACATCTTTAGAGGCACCAGGGTGAATCCCTTTTGGGTGGTGTAGCCCAGCAGTTTTCTTATTTCCTGCTTGTGGAGGAGCAGCTTTCTGTCGCGCAGGGAGTCAACATTATATCGATTTCCCTGCTCATAGGGACTTATATTGGCCCCTACCAGAAACAGCTCTCCGTTTATGAGCTTGGCATAGCTTTCCTTGATGGAAACCTTTCCCTGTCTCACAGATTTTATCTCGGTTCCCGTGAGAACTATGCCGGCTTCGTATGTGTCATCTATAAAATAGTCGTGGTAGGCCTTTTTGTTGTTGGCTACCAGCTTTCTTTCCTTTTTCGCCATCTGTTCTCCTTCTAAAAACCTCACTCAAGACTTTTCTCTAAAAGGTCTTTATCTTATTGAAAGGGTATAGTCTTACGATTACCTTACCCACTATGGTTGATTTCTTTACAGTACCCACGCCGGGGTCTCTGGAATCACGGCTGACGCCTCTGTTATCTCCAAGGCAGAAATATTCTCCATCGGGAACGATAACTGCCTCAAACTCTCCGGAAATGCCTTCCTCGGCCACATAGCCTTCTTCGATTTTTTCATCATTTACATAGACATATCCGTCCTTGATTTCTACCTTGTCCCCCGGTAAGCCTATGATTCTCTTGATGAGGGCTTTATTCTTACCGTCTTTATCTATCAAATCCGACTTGAAAACGATTACATCCCCTCTCTCGGGCTCGCCGAAAAGGTTATAAGCCTGTCTTGATGTGATTACATAATCCCCTTCGTAAAAATTGGGCTGCATGGATTCCTGTTGAATCACTATGGGCTTGAAAAACACCAATATCAAGGCAGCTATACATACAGCTATACCTATATCTCGGATCCATTCCAAAAAAACTTTCATTCCCGACTCCTTTTTTTCTACTTCTCTATCCAAAAATCTCACCTTTTATCCTTTCAAAATCATCGGGGAAGCCGGCCTCCACCGTCTTTCCCTCCATATACGCCAAAACATCCTTTGGCCCGCTGAATTCCAGCTTATATGCATGGAGCAGCTGGGTTGTCCATGAAAATTCCTTGGAAGCCCAACGGTTCACCGCCGGCCTTCCGTATTTCGCATCTCCTATAACCGGATATCCGGATTTTGCGAGATGGGCTCGAATTTGGTGGGTTCTGCCTGTTATGATTTCCACCTCCACCAAGGTGCAGGGTTGACCCTTATAGGTTCCCTTAGCCAAAGGTATGGCCACGGTTTCCATGGTCTTTCCCTCTTCATCTTCTCCCAGAACAGTTACCAGATTCCGCTCTCCGTCTTTCACCATTTTATCCCTCAGGTGAAGAGGAGTTTTTAAGGTTCCCGCCACTATGGTCAAATATTTTTTCCTCAGGGCATCCTTTTCCCTTATCATCCTGTTCAGCTCTCTTAAAGCGGACCCGTTCTTTCCGAAGACCACCAAGCCGGTAGTGTTTCTGTCCAACCTGTTGGCCGGAGACGGAGTAAAGGTCTTGTCCAGCCTTGGGTCGTAGTCTCCCTTTTCTATAAGGTAGTCGATGACCTGATTGGCCAGATGGTTTTTCTTTTCCGTCCTGTCCCCGTGGGTCAAAAGCCCGAAGGGCTTTTCCGCAATAAGCAGATTTTCGTCCTCATAGGCTATCTTAAACTGGCGAAGAGCCTTCACTCGAGTCTTTTCACCCTTGAGCTTTTCCAAGCTTTCCTCATCCATATATATGCTAAGCTCATCTCCCAACTCTAGGATTCTGTCCTCTTTGGCTCGCTTCCCGTTGACCTTCACATCTTTTCTTATCATCTTATAGATAAGACTCAGTGAACTTCTGTCAAAATATTTTTTCAGAAATCTGTCAAGGCGTTGGTTGGCTTGGTTTTCTGTAACAGTTAATTTTATCATTATATACCCTCATTCCTAACCTTAGATATTATACACCAAAAAACCTTGTTAAAGAAGTACAAATCTGTTAAAATATAAATATATTTGGTGAATTTTGGGAGGAGATTATGAACAAAATTAAGGATTTCATATATGACAAGAGCGATATCGTTATAGCTCTTTTGATTTTAGTAGTTGCTGCCGGCGTAATAACCTGGCGTATGGGCATTGTGCTGGAGTATCCCAAGGTTCTTTCCGGAAACAGCGACTCCGATGTGATAGCCGTGGAGGACAACGACACCAAGGCTCCCGACGCTTCCACCGTAGGAAACGAATCGCAGGACAGTAAAGACAATAAAGATAGCCAAGGTACTGCTGACAGCAAAGATAATAAAGACACCAAGGAGCCGGATAAGCAAACCGAAACTCCCGATGCCGGTGCTACAGACTCACAGCTTCCCATGTGGAAGGACGGCGTCCTCACAAGAGATGTGGAAGTGGATGTAGAAGGTAATACAGCCTCTGCCGCCATTCAGTGTCTCGTAGAGGCAGGTCTCTTTGACGACTATGCCGAGTACCAAAAATTATGTCAAAAAGCCGGTTTGGACCATGAAAAGGTAAAGGCAGGAGCCTTCACCTTCGAAAAGGGCTCAACCAAGGCAAAAATAGCAAGAGCCATGAACTGGGGCTAAGTTTTATAGGAGGTTTTTAAAATGGCATTAGTTACAAGTAAGGAAATGTTTGCCAAGGCATTAGTCAATGATTATGCCATCGGCGCTTTCAACGTCAATAACATGGAAATCATTCAGGGTATAGTGGACGCCGCTAAGATAGAGTGTGCTCCCCTGATTTTGCAGGTGTCGGCAGGTGCGAGAAAATACGCCCGCCCCATATATCTGACAAAGCTGGTAGAAGCGGCTATCCTGGATACAGGCTTGGATATATGTCTGCACCTTGACCACGGCGAAGATTTCGAGATCTGTAAAAAATGTGTGGATGACGGATTTACTTCTGTAATGTTTGACGGCTCCAAACACTCCTTTGAGGAAAACATACGCCTTACAAAGGAAGTAGTTGAGTACGCTCACGCCCACGGAGTTGTGGTAGAAGCCGAGCTGGGCAAGCTGGCCGGCGTTGAAGATGATGTAAAGGTAGACGCCCGTTCCGCCACCTTCACCGATCCCGATGAGGCGGCAGAATTCGTGGAAAAAACCGGAGTTGATTCTCTGGCCATCGCCATCGGAACTTCCCATGGCGCATATAAATTCAAGGGTGAACCCTACCTGGATTTTGAAAGATTGAAGAAAATCCACAGCCTCATCCCTGAAACACCGCTGGTTCTCCATGGCGCATCCACCGTTTTAAAGGAATTCGTGGATAAGTGCAACATGTACGGCGGAAACATTCCCGGAGCCCAAGGTGTCCCTGAGGAAATGATAAGAGAGGCTGCAAAATACGGTATATGCAAGGTTAACATTGATACGGATTTGCGCCTTGCCATGACTGCAGAGGTTCGTAAGAATATTACGGAAAATCCTGCCGAGTTCGACCCGAGAAAATATCTGGCTCCCGGCAGAGACGCCATAAAGGCCATGGTACAGCACAAGATCAGAAACGTGCTCAATGCCTCCAACACACTTTAATACCTTCAATATAATTTGCATGTTAAAACAGGCCCCTACGGGAGCCTGTTTTATAATATCTAAATCACACTTTCATTATGACTTTTTCAGATATCAGAAAATAATTTCATATATATGTTTTAATACCCCTTATGCCCAAGGATCTTCTTCCTTAGGTATTCTTATTCCCGAGAGTACTGACGAATACTCCCAAAGGAACCACTGTTCTCCCTTTTGGCGGAGAGTCACCGGCCTGGGCGAATCAGCCCCTCCCGATGAAACGAAAAGCTTCACATAGCCTTCCCGGTCATAGGAATAAACATTTTCCGTCACCTCTAACCTGTAAGGCTTCTTAGCCTTATAGTTGTTATCAGGTGCCGCTCCTTCAAAATAGGATTCCCTCTTCTCTAAAGACTCTCATATATGTGTTATTTTTTCCCTACATATTGACTGATAACCGTCAAAATGATAACATATTAACGCTGTGGGTGTATGTGTTTTGCTCAAATTCCACAATAACCTATGTTAATATATTACAGTTTTAAGGGGTTGTCACCAACCCAAACCCCCAAAAGGTTGGGAAAAAAATATTTTTAAGAGGATTTTTTCTTTTTTTATCGCATTTTATATCAACAAAAGGATTTTCCTATGTCCTTACTCATATTATGTTGTCGAGGTGATTATGGAGCTTATTAAAAACTTGCGGCTTACCAATATGGAAAAAAAGCTGTTCATCTATATGATGTTCATGGCTGTTCTTCTTCTTTCCGCTCTTTTGACGGGCCTCTTTATCATGGGGCGGTTCAGGGACCAGAAAGAGGAGCTCCGTGATACCTTTGAGCTTCAGATGAAGGTTTTTGAAAGGGAAATATTCAACAGCTTTGACAATTTAAACTCTATGGGTATTCAGCTTTCCGAAAATATCTCTCACAATATTGAGGATTTTTTAGATGAAAACCATATTACCTTTGGAGATTTAAAGGACGACCCTAAGCTGATAGATGCCTTAGAGAGGCGACTTTTTACACTGCTCAAGGGCAAGCTTCTCCAGGTTGTCTGCTCCGGAGATTTTGTGCTTTTAAATACTACAGCAGACAGCTCCTCTCCTAAAAGTCAGGTTACCCGAAGCGGAGTATATCTTCAGCGAATATCCCCATTGCCATCGGAAAATGCCATACGCCTCTTTCGGGGAGGCCCGATTTCAGCTATAGATGGCGGTAATCTGGCACTGCACAAAAACTGGAGGAAGGAATTCCGTACAGATTTTTTCCCTTCCTATGACGAGTTAATGAGGAATTTCACCCAATCTCCCAAATATGTTTCCCAGGTTACCGATGTATGCATACCTCCCGGCACCAATGAGCGAAGCTTTCATTTGGCCGTACCCGTAATGAGTCCGTCCGGTGATGTTTATGGATTTTGCGGCTTTGAAATGAACCAGAGTCTGTTCCAGCTTTACTATGCCCAGCCCAGTAATTTCGACCATCTCACCTGTATGGTTGTAAAGAAAAAAGGGGGCCGCATCGTGGCACAGGCAGGCCTTAATGCAGGCACCTCCGACGGTTACCATAAGCCTCCCTACGGTGCTCTGGAAATATCTCACACGGAGGCAGGTCTCAGCTTTTTTGATGAAATCTCTTCCTCTTATGTGGGTATCGCCAAGGATATACGGCTGGTCTCCGACGAACCGGATTTTTCTCTGGTTATTATGATTCCAAAAGAGGATTACCTTGCTATGGTTGACAAGAGAACGCTGCATTTTATAGTGCTCATGGTTCTCATTTCACTGTCGACTACGGCCTCCTGCTTATATTTCAGCAAAATATTCCTATCGCCTATCCTAAAAGCCTTCGAGTCCATCCATCGTCAGGAAATGGACCCTTCCCAGTGCTACGGACCGGAAATCGATGACCTTATCATCTTCCTGTCCAACAAGGATAAGGATTACGAAAACAAACTGGCTGTCTTGGAGGATAAAAAGGCTGCCGCTCAGGAATCCTATGCACAGGCACAGTCGGAAATCGACCGGTTGGCCTATGCTCGCCATAAGGAAATGGACCCTGCCGACTTTGAAAGATTTTGCGAAGGCTTGTCAACTCTCACAAAGGCGGAGAAGCGTGTCTTTGACCTTTACCTGTCGGACCTCACAGCTAAGGAAATCATGGAGATCCTTTCCATTAAGGAAAGTACCCTGAAGTATCACAACCATAACATTCTCGGAAAGCTGGGAGTATCATCAAGAAAGCAAATGCTCAGATTTGCTGCTCTCCTCAGTCACGAGCAGAGTAAGACGGAATAGCAAAGATAATAGTAGATATAGAAACAGGAGGCCTCATCCGCCAAGATGTAAGCCTCCTGTTTTTGTTTTATGTTTTCCCGTCACCTATTTCTATTGTACCTGATAGGATGTCAGCTTGTAGCCTTCTTCCTCTATAACATCCTTTATAGCGGCTTCTGTAGGTGCCTCTGCCGCCTCAAATACTACTGAAGATTTTTCATGGGAGGCCTCAACCTTCTCTGCCTTGAAATTCTCCTCCAAAGCTTCCTTTACATGCTTTTCGCACATGTTGCACATCATTCCTTCTACTCCTAAAACTATTTTCATTTTTCTACCTCTTCTTTCTTTATCTTTTATAATATTTATTATGAATTTTTCTTTGCCGGCTTATACTTAAATCCGTTTAATCGGAGAGCATTAGTGACTACACAGAAGCTGGACAAGCTCATGGCCATGGCTCCGAACATAGGGCTTAGGCTCAGGCCGAAGACAGGAATCAAAAGTCCTGCGGCCAAGGGTATTCCCAGCACGTTGTAGAAAAATGCCCAGAATAAATTTTCATGGATGTTTCTCAGGGTGGCCTTGCTCAGCTTTATGGCCTTTACTCCGTCGGTTAGTCGGCTCTTCATCAGAACCACATCCGCCGCATCTATGGCCACATCGGTGCCTGCTCCTATGGCGATGCCTATATCGGCTCTTGTCAAAGCGGGGGCATCGTTGATGCCGTCTCCTACCATGGCTACCTTACCTTGGGCTTTCAGCTCTTTGATGACCTGTTCCTTTCCGTCGGGCAAAACTCCTGCCACTACCTGATCAACTCCTGCCAGCTTGCCTATGGCATTGGCTGTTTTCTCGTTGTCTCCCGTCAGCATGACCACCTTTATGCCCATATTTTGCAGTTCTCTGATGGCCTCCGGGCTGTCCTCTTTAATCACATCAGCTACAGCTATGATTCCTAAGAGCCTACCTTCCTCCGCAAAGAACATGGGGGTCTTCCCCTCCTCTGAAAGGGCTGCAGCCTTTTCTGCCGTCTTGTCATCTATGTTTACAAAGGAGGAAATATAGCTCATATTGCCTCCTAAAAGGAGATTTTTACCGCGCTTTCCTTTCAGGCCGTTTCCTGCCACAGCCTGAAAATTTGTAATTTCCTCAGGCTTCAATCCTAATTCCTCGCTCCTTTTCAAAACGGCCTTTGCCAAGGGGTGCTCGCTTTTGGCCTCTAGGGATATGGCTTTTATCAGAAGTTCTTCTTCCCCTATACCTTCAGCAGGATATATGTCCGTAACTACAGGATTTCCCTCGGTAATGGTTCCCGTCTTGTCCAAGGCCACTATGGAGACCCTGCCGGTCTGCTCCAACGAAAGGGCTGTTTTGAAGAGAATTCCGGACTTTGCTCCTACACCGTTTCCTACCATGATGGCTACAGGAGTGGCCAATCCCAAGGCACAGGGACAGCTTATAACCAATACGGATATGCCTTTAGCCAAGGCAAAGCCTATGGATTCACCGGCTATGAGCCAGCCTGCCACAGCAAGGGCTGCTATGACCATGACCACCGGTACAAAAACTCCGGAAACCTTGTCGGCTATCTTGGCGATGGGGGCCTTTGTAGCCGCCGCATCGCTGACCATCTTTATGATCTGGGAAAGGGTAGTGTCTTCACCTACTCTCAAGGCTTGGCACTTGAGAAAGCCGTGGCTGTTTACAGTTCCGGCAGAAACATTGTCCCCCTCCTTCTTATCCGTGGGGATGCTTTCTCCCGTCAGGGCCGCCTCGTTTATGGCGCCGGAGCCCTCCACTATGACTCCGTCTACGGGGATATTTTCCCCCGGTCTCACTACGAAAATCTCACCGGGCAAAATTTGCTCTACGGGGATTTCCAGCTCTTCACCGTCTCTGATGACTCTTGCCACCTTGGGTGCCAGCTTCATTAGGCCTTTCAAGGCGTTGGTAGTTTTCCCCTTGGAACGGGCTTCCAAAAGCTTTCCCACCGTAATCAAGGTCAATATCATGGCCGCAGATTCAAAATAGAAGCTGTCCATGTGTTCCATTACCATTTCGCCGTCCCCTCTAACCTGGGCGTCGGTCATGAGGAAGAGGACAAAGACGCTCCAGAGGAAAGATGCCATGGCTCCTATGGCTACAAGGCTGTCCATGTTGGGTGCTCTTTGGATTATGCCCTTAAAGCCTCTGGTGAAAAACTCCTGATTCACCACCATGATCACAACCGTCAGTACCAGCTGCAACAGTCCCATAGCCACATGGTTCCCCTCAAACCATTTTGGCATAGGCCAGCCCCACATCATGGTTCCCATGGAGAAGTACATCAATGGCAAAAGAAAAGCCAAGGATGCTACAAGTCTCTTTATGAGATGAGGTGTTTCTCGGTCCTCAAGGGGATCTGCGGCCCCGTTTACGGAGGGCTGTGATTGGGGTCCACCCATTTCTCCGACTGTTGTTTTTTTACTGCCGGCTTTTTCTTCTACTGCCACAGCTCCGTAGCCTGCTTTTTCCACTGCGGCTATTATTTCCTGTGGAGAGGCAGTGCCCTCTACGCCCATAGAATTGGTCAAGAGGCTTACAGCACAGGAGGTTACTCCCGGAACTTTATTTACGGCTCTCTCAACCCGCGCACTGCAGGCTGCACAGTTCATTCCGCTTACATTAAATTTATTCAAGATTATCTCCTTTTTTCTATTTCATGAATTTTTTCAAAAGGGTCATAAATTCATCCACTGCTGTCTCGTCTCCTGCTTTTATGTCTCTTGCCACGCAGGTGTTCAGGTGGCTTTCCAACAGCTCTCTGTTGAATGCGTTGAGAGCCGCATTGGCGGCAGCGGACTGGGTGAGCACATCGGCACAGTAGGCGTCCTTTTCCAGAAGGCCCTTTATTCCGCGAATCTGTCCCTCTATTCTGTTAAGTCTGTTTGTCAAAGCTTTTCGCTGCTCCTCGGAACGCTCCGTGGTTTTTCCGCAGCAGCATTTATTTTCATTTTCCATTGTTGCCTCCTTTTTGAAACAGGTGGTTTGTTGTGCTTTGTCATATACCCACATGGGGTATGATTTTCTTCATTATAATACCCCCTATAGGTATTGTCAAGGGTTTTCTGCAACGAAAAAGTGCCCGCCAGGGCACTTTTATAATCATATTTTTTAGGCCTGGCTGTGTTCTTCCAGCAGCGCCCTCTTCATATCCCACAGCTCCTGGGACAAGTCCACATAGTAGGTCTGGGGATTTTCAAATCTGAGGGTTTCATCCCAAAGAGTGGCTATCTGTTCCTGACAGTAGGCTTTAATTTCGTCGATGTGAGGGCATTCATAAACACATTCCCCATTGAGGAAAATAGGCACCCTCAGGTTTTTCGCCACGAAGTTGGTGACCTCTGTCTTCTTCCATGATGCGTTGGGATCGAAAAGCACGTAGCTGGTGCCGTCAGGTGTAGGCTCCGTGTCCAGAGTCATCAAATCTCCTCTTGCCTTGCCCGTCTCCTTGTCGTAGAAACGATACAGGGTTTTAAAGCCGGGATTTGTTATCTTTTCGATATTTTCCGACACCTTTATCTTGGGCACGATTTTACCGTTCTTCTCTAAAGCCGCCAGCTTATACACGCCGCCGAACACAGGCTCGGATTTAGCCGTTATGAGCCTTTCACCTACTCCGAAGGAGTCGATCTTAGCTCCCTCCAGCAAAACATCTCTTATTATATATTCGTCCAAGGAGTTGGATACTACGATTTTGCAGTCGGTGAGGCCTGCCTCGTCCAGCATCTTGCGTGCCTTCTTAGTCAGGTATGCCACGTCGCCGGAATCTATGCGAATTCCCTTTGAGGGAGGGTTCAACTCCTTGAAGACCTTAATGGCGTTGGGAACTCCCGATTTCAAAACATTGTAGGTATCTACCAGCAACACGGAGTTGGAAGGATAGGCTTCCACATAGGTCTTGAAGGCGGTATATTCGTCGTCGAACATCTGCACCCAGCTGTGGGCCATGGTTCCGAGGGCCTTGATGCCCATATCTCTGTCGGCTATGACACAGGCAGTGCCTGCGCAGCCACCTATATATGCGGCGCGAGCTCCGTAGATAGCCGAAGCGGAGCCGTGGGCTCTTCTGGTGCCCAGCTCCAATATGGGACGCCCCTGGGCAGCTCGCACGATGCGGTTTGCCTTGGTGGCGATGAGACTCTGGTGGTTGATGGTGAGCAGGAGCATGGTTTCTACGAACTGGGCCTGCATCACAGGGCCGCGAACGGTGACCAGAGGCTCATAGGGGAACACGGGTGTTCCCTCAGGGACTGCCCATACATCGCAGGTAAATTTAAAGTCCTTCAGGTAGCTGAGGAAGCCTTCGGAAAACAGGTCTTTCCCTCTCAGGTACTCTATGTCTTCATCGGTGAAGGTCAGCTCCTTCAGATAGTCTATCATCTGCTCCAGACCGGCCATGATGGCATAGCCCCCTCCGTCGGGCACCTTTCTGAAAAACAGGTCAAAATATGCGATTTCATCGGTCATATTTGCCTTGAAGTAGCCGTTTGCCATGGTCAGCTCGTAGAAGTCCGTCAGCATGGTCAGATTGATTTTTTTGTTCATCGGAATCCCCTCCATTTCAACTCTGTTACAGATTACAGAATTTTCTTAAGAAACTCTCCCGTGTAGGAATCGGGACAGGCGGCCACCTCCTCCGGTGTGCCTGTGACCACTATCTTTCCGCCCCGACTGCCTCCGTCGGGTCCCAGGTCGATAATGTGGTCTGCTCTCTTTATTACATCTAAGTTATGTTCTATTACCACCACTGTGTTCCCTGCGTCGGTGAGCCTGTCCAGTACCTGGAGCAGCTTATCCACATCGGCAAAATGAAGCCCCGTGGTGGGTTCGTCCAATATATACAGGGTTTTTCCCGTACTCCTCTTTGTCAGCTCCGTTGCCAGCTTAACTCTCTGAGCCTCGCCTCCGGAAAGCTGCGTGGAGGGCTGGCCCAGCTTTATATAGCCTAAGCCTACCTCGTCTAAGGTTTTCAGGTACCTGTATATGTTAGGAACATTCTGAAAGAATTCTACTCCTTCACTGACACTCATGTCAAGAACATCGTAGATGCTCTTACCCTTATATTTAACCTCCAAGGTCTCACGGTTATATCTCTTGCCGTGGCAAACCTCGCAGGGTACATAGACATCGGGCAAAAAGTGCATTTCAATCTTTATTATGCCGTCTCCGGAGCAGGCCTCGCAACGGCCTCCCTTTACATTAAAGCTGAAACGGCCCTTCTTGTAGCCTCTCAGCTTTGCCTCCGGCAAGGTGGCGAAGAGGTCTCTTATGGTGTCGAACATTCCCGTGTAGGTGGCAGGGTTGGAGCGGGGCGTCTTTCCTATGGGGCTCTGGTCGATGTCTATGACCTTGTCTATGTTTTCCAAGCCCTCTATGGTATCGTGCTCGCCGATTTCTTCCTGCAATCTGTTGGTAACATGGGCTGCTCCCTTATAGAGGATTTCGTTGACAAGGGAAGATTTCCCCGAGCCTGAAACTCCCGTAACGCAGACAAGCTTTCCCAAGGGGAATTCCACATCTATGCCTGTCAGGTTGTTTTGCCGTGCTCCTCTGATGACGATCTTCTTTCCGTTGCCTCCTCGGCGCTCCTTGGGCACCTCTATTTTAGTCCTGCCGGAGAGGTACTGTCCTGTAATGGATTGGGGGCATGCCATGATTTCCTCCGCCGTGCCCTGGGCTACCAGCTCTCCTCCGTAGATTCCGGCACCCGGGCCTATATCTACGATGTGGTCTGCGGCGTGCATTGTGTCCTCGTCATGCTCTACCACCAGGAGAGTGTTTCCGATGTCCGTCAGATGCCTCAGGGTTTTCAGCAGCTTTTCGTTATCCTTTTGGTGGAGGCCTATGGAAGGCTCATCCAGAATATACAGCACTCCCACCAGACTGGAGCCTATCTGGGTGGCCAGCCTGATACGCTGAGATTCGCCTCCTGACAGGGTTCCCGCAGAACGGCTCAGGGTCAAATAGTCCAAGCCCACGTCAGACAGGAATTTGAGTCTGGACCTTATTTCCTTGATTATCTGTCTACCGATTACGGCATCCTTTTCCGACAGCTTCAGGTTTTCAAAAAAGTCCTCCGCCTCCTTTATGGAAAGGTCCGACAAATCGGCTATGTTCTTATCTCCCACGGTTACAGCCAAAATTTCCGGCTTGAAACGCTTTCCGTGGCAGTCGGGGCAGGGTCTCGTAACCGTATATTTTTCCATCTTGTCTCTGAAATAGTCGGAGGTTGTCTCCCTGACCCTTCTCTCTATGCTGACGATGGCTCCCTCAAAGGGTCTGTCTTGGAAAGACTTTGCTCCTGTATTTTTTGACACATAGGTCCACTGGAGGTTTCTGTCTCCCGTTCCCCAGTAAAGCTCATTTTTGAACTTTTCCGGCATATCCTTTAAGGGCACGGAGGAATCTACGCCGTGATATTTTATGAGGGCGTCTATGGTCTGTCTGTACCAGCCGCTGAACTCCATGGTGCCGAATATGGGCTGGAGAGCTCCTTCGTCAATGCTCATGTTTTCGTCTACCAGCAAGGTAGGGTCCAGCTTTTGGGTATATCCTATGCCGGAGCAGGTAGGGCATGCTCCGAAAGGTGCGTTAAAGGAAAACATACGAGGCTCCAGCTCTTCCAAGGATGCTCCGTGCTCGGGGCAGGCCAGCTTGGTGGAAAAGGTCTTCTCGATGTGCTTGTCCCCCAGATCAGCCTCAATGTTTACAAGGCCCCCCTCGGAATGAGCCAGCGCCAGCTCGCAGGCTTCGGAAATTCTGCTGCTCTGCCCCGGCTTTACCACGATTCTATCCACCACGATTTCGATGGTGTGCTTGAAGGTCTTTTCCATCTTTATTTCGTCTTCGTCGATGATTTTCATTTCTCCGTCGACTCTGACCCTGGTAAAGCCTTCCTTTTTAATTCTCTCTATGATCTTTTCGTGAGTTCCCTTTTTGCCTCTCACCACAGGGGCCAAAATCAGCAGCTTTGTGCCCTCCTCCATTTCCATGATGGTATCCACCATCTGGTCCACAGACTGGGCGGAGATAGGCTTTCCGCAGACAGGACAATGGGGTTTTCCTATTCTGGCATAGAGCAGTCTCAGGTAGTCGTGGATTTCCGTCACCGTGCCTACGGTGGAACGGGGATTCCTGTTGGTAGTCTTCTGGTCTATGGATATGGCGGGGGAAAGACCTTCGATGTACTCCACATCCGGCTTTTCCATCTGGCCTAAGAATTGTCTGGCGTAGGAGGAAAGGCTTTCCATGTAGCGCCTCTGTCCCTCCGCATATATGGTATCAAAGGCCAAGGAGGATTTCCCCGAACCGGAAAGACCTGTCAAAACCACCATCTTGTCTCTGGGGATTGACACGTCTAAATTTTTCAGGTTATTTTCGTTGGCACCCTTTATTATTATTTCTTTTGACATAGTTCTCCTCGTATATTTTGCTTATTGCTTGCCT
>JBHADF010000022.1:0-63001 GCA_041854955.1 Anaerovoracaceae bacterium
GTAGGCTTGACGGAATTGGATTCCACTTCCGCAAAGGCCGACTCCAAGGTGGATCATGTGAGCGGTGCCACCATTTCCTCAAACGGAGTTCATTACGGCGTATATGCAGCCCTTGAACAGTTTAAGTTAGTAGGAGGTGCTGAATAATGGAAAATAAAGTAAGCAAATTAGCTATTCTGACGAAGGGTATAATCAAGGAAAACCCCAACCTGGTATTGCTTTTGGGAACCTGTCCCACTTTGGCAACTACCTCATCTGCCATCAACGGTGCAGGTATGGGTGTTTCCGCCATGGCAGTATTGATCTGTTCCAACATCGTAATATCCCTTCTGTCAAAGATAATACCCGATAAGGTAAGAATCCCTTGTTATATCGTAGTAATAGCCGGATTCGTAACTCTGGTTCAGTTCATACTGCAGGCCTTCGTTACATCCCTCTATGAGTCCTTGGGACTGTTCATACCCCTTATCGTTGTAAACTGTATCATCCTGGGCCGTGCGGAAATGTTTGCATCTAAAAACGGTGTCATCGATTCTGCACTGGACGGCATAGGAATGGGACTTGGTTTTACTCTGTCACTGACCTTCATAGGTGCCATCAGAGAGCTTATAGGAGCAGGTACCATCTTCGGTTTTGCTCTTCCTTGGCTCAGCGACCATCCTATGATGATTATAGCTCTGGCTCCCGGCGGCTTCTTCGTGTATGCTTGTGCCATAGCCATCGTAAACGCTATAATCAATTCCAAGGGCGGAAAGCCTCGTGAATTCGGATGTGAAGGCTGTATGCTGGCATCCTCCTGCAATCAGGAAAAATGCCTTTCAGAGCTTGACGGCATTCAGATAAAGAAAGGAGTTGAAGCATAATGGGACATTATTTGACTATATTGATAGGAATAATTCTGGTAAATAACTATGTTTTGGCTCAGTTCTTAGGTATATGTCCTTTCCTGGGTGTATCCAAAAAGCTGGACTCTGCCATAGGTATGGGTATTGCGGTTATCTTCGTAATGCTCCTGGCTACAGCAGCCACATGGCCTATCATGGGCGTGCTCAACGACTTTGAAATCGGCTATTTGCAGACCATCGTATTCATTCTCATCATAGCCTCACTGGTACAGTTCGTTGAGATGGTAATGAAGAAATTCCTGCCGGCTCTCCACAGATCCCTGGGAGTTTATCTTCCTCTGATAACTACCAACTGTGCCGTGCTGGGCGTATGTATTTCCAATATTGATGAAGGCTACAACTATCTGGAATCCTTGGTTAATTCCTTTGGTGCCGGCGTAGGCTTCCTCTTGGCTATGATAATATTCTCCGGAATGAGAAGAAAGCTGGACGGCAACACTGCTGTTCCCAAGCCCTTCCAGGGAGTACCTATCATCATGGTGGCAGCTGCCATTCTTTCCATGGCATTCATGGGATTCGGCGGCTTGGTAGGATAGAAGGAGGCGAAAGATATGCAAGCAATTTTAATACCTGTAGCTTTAGTAGTAGGCCTCAGCTTCGCCTTTGCAGTAGTTTTGACCATTGCAGCGAAAGTGTTCTTCGTGCCTGTTGATGAGACAGTGGCCAACCTGAGAGCCGAAATGCCCGGAGCAAACTGCGGAGCCTGCGGCTATGCGGGATGTGACGATTATGCCAACGCTTTGGCGGCTGACCCTTCCATCGGTGCAAACAGATGCCCCGTAGGAGGTGCCGAGGTAGCCGAAAAGCTGGCTGCCATTTTAGGCATAGATGCGGGATCCAGCGAGAAGAACGTTGCAGTAGTAATGTGTAACGGAAATCATAATGCGGCTTCCAGCATAATGGAATATAAAGGACTTCTTACCTGCTCCGCTGCAAAACAGCTTTACGGCGGAATGAAGACCTGTAAATACGGATGTATGGGCTTGGGAGACTGCGTAAGCGTTTGCCAGTTCGGCGCCATCAAGATTTGCAACGGCGTAGCCGTAGTAGCAAGAGACCTGTGTACTGCCTGCGGTGCCTGTGCTAAGGCTTGTCCCAACAGCCTCATAAGAATTTCTCCGGAAAAGAACAAGGTCATCGTACAGTGCAGCTCCAAGGATAAGGGAGCCGTGGCCAGAAAGGCCTGTTCCAATGCCTGCATAGGCTGCGGAAAATGCTTCAAGGTCTGCAAGTTTGACGCTATCACCATAGAGAACAACCTGGCGTACATAGACCCTGAAAAGTGCAAGAACTGCGGAATGTGCGAAAAGGAATGTCCTACGGGAGCCATCATCAATCTCAGAAAGAAGAGAGTTCCTCAGGAGACGGACCTGCAGCCCGTGCCCACACCGGCCGCTGCCGTTGAAGCCCCTACAGCAGAAGCAGGAGCATAAACTCTATATGAAAAGCATAAAATCCCCCGAAATAATTTTCGGGGGATTTTTGGTGCAGTGATATATTGGGGCTTATAGGACAAAAAGGGTGAACTCGGAAAACAGAATTCAGCAATCTTTAGCTTTTAGAGGGAGGGGTAAAAAAGTCTGTTCTTCTGCCGCTCCCCGCCATACATGGCTTCCAGCTCTTCCTTGTGATAGATGAAGCCCGGATCATCGAAGAATTTAGCCTTTACGGGGCATTTTTTCACGCAGGCCCCGCACTTTATGCAGATGCCGCTTATGAGGGAAAAGTCCTCCTTGTCGATGGCTCCCATGGGGCATTGATCGGCGCACAGACCGCAGCGGATGCAGCTTTTCAGAGTCTTAGGCTTAACCTTTCGTATATCTATGAATACGCCCTTCCTGTCACGAGGCTGGTAGTATGGGGCGTCTCCGTCTCCGGAGATTTCCGCCCGACCGGCAGCCAACTCTTCTAAAGCTGACGCCTTCACCGATTCCCCCAGGGCTTTGGAAAATCGGGAAACCTCCTGCAAATCCTCTCCATCGGGTCGACCAGCTCCCAGGGTATATGAAAAGCTGTGCTCTGCGGCAAAGGCTCCTCCTGCAAAGGGGGTGAAGCCCTTAGAATCTAAGATTTTCCATAATTCAGCCAGGGAATTGTCGAAATTTCTGTTGCCGAAGGTGACCATGGCCACAGCCAAGGCACCCTCACCTTCCATGGTGTCCAAATAGGGCAACATTAAATTGGGAAGCTTTCCCGCATAGGTGGGCATGGCAAAGACAACAAGGGAGTCGGGCCCCAAGGCAGGGAAATTCTCCCGCATTTTAGGCAGGGTAAAGTCATAGGCCTTTAAGGGAGCGTCCAGGCTATGGCTGAGGCCTTCCCCCATAGCTTTGGCTATTTTCTCCGTCGTTCCCGCGGGACTGAAATAAATTGTCCAAACCTCTTTAATCTTCATGGCAAATCCTTTCCTGTTTAAATACAATCAAGCTATGGATTTTGGCAACCGCCTTTCTACCTGATAAGCCAAGAAGCCTGTCAGCACGCCGCTGGCAATTCCTGCGAACACCAGTATGGAAAAGTAGGACATAAGGCTCCAGCTGGAAAGAAGGAAGGATGCCACCACCAGCTGTCCGAAATTATGAATGACTCCGCCGGCCATACTCACCCCCACCATACTGAAAGTTTTGGACCTGTAAAGCAGGTACATGATCAGCAGGCTCAAAATTCCGCCGGCCAGGCCGTAAATGATACCGAAAAACCCGCTGAAGAGCAGTCCCGCAGCCACAATTCTGGCACAGTTTATGGTAAAGGCATACTTAAAGCCTAAACGATACATGGCTATGATGATGACCAGGTTGGCTATTCCCAGCTTGACCCCCGGTATGGGAATGGGCACGGGAATCAGGAACTCTATATAGGAGAAGATTATGGCCAAAGCGGCGAACATGGCGCTATAAGCCAGCCTTTTAGTGGAGCGGGAATAGCTTTCCGGAGACTTGGCCTTCCCTGGCTTTTTATCTTTACTGAGAGATGACATCTACATCACCTCCCGAATTCTTATCTCCTAAAATTTCCACCACCACCTTGTTAGGCAGACAGACGATGGAATCTTTGGTTCGTGAAATGGCACCCTCGTGGACGCAACGCTGGTTTTTACAGCTTGAATAAGACATTTGAACTGTGCCGTCTTTTATGGTAATATGATTGACATGGCCGCCTCGGTCTATCTCTATGGTCTGATCCTCCGACAGGGAATATATGCCGTAGGGCTTCCCGTCTACGGTGACGGAAACCTTGCTGCCGGTTACGGAGCCGGAAAAGGTGAGAAAGCCTGTGCCCAGTCCCAGTACAATCAGCCCTATCAAGAGAAAAATATCAGCTTTTTTTATCATAAAATCTCCTTACGAAAGGTAAATATAGGTTCTCATAAATGAAAACGAGGAAAAATATAAAAATATTAACCCTGATTACCCTTTTGCTTACACTGATTATACCACAGTTAGGCTGCACTTTGAATAATGAAAATCAGCCGGCGGAAAACCATGGCTATGAAAAAACCACCTTTGCTCTGGACACGGTTTGCACCATAACCATATACGGGGCCGGGAAAAATTCCGACAACCCTTCCCAAAGCCCGGAGGAAAGGGCGATGAAGCTTATAGAAGAGGGCTTTTCGGAGCTGGCACGCTATGAGAAAATGCTGAGCAAAACCGTTGAAACCTCAGATATTTCCAAGATAAACGGAGCAGGAGGAAAGGCAGTTAAAGTATCCGCCGAAACCATGGAGGTCATAGAAAAGGGTCTCTATTACAGCAAGCTGTCAGAGGGGGCCTTCGACATTACCTGCGGAGCCTTGACGGACCTGTGGGATTTTCACCGGGGTGGGGGGGAAGACCATATAGGCAAGGTGGTTCCTTCCCGGGAAAAGCTGGTTGAGGCCGTAAAACATGTAGATTACAGAAAAGTAGAAATAGATAAGGAAAAGTCTACGGTCAGATTGTCGGACCCGGCTATGAAGCTGGATTTAGGCGGTATAGCCAAGGGCTTTATAGCCGACAAGCTCTGCGACTACCTGAAAGCTAAGGGGGCTACGGGAGCTACCGTAAACTTAGGGGGTAATATCGCCGCCTTCGGAGGAAAACCCAAAGCCTTTTTCGATAAAGCCGGAGATGTGGATTTTGTGCCCTTCAGATTGGGAATAAAAAATCCCCTGTCTCCTGAGGGGGATTTGCTGGGAATATATGAGGCGAAGGATTTTACCGTGGTCACCTCCGGCACCTACGAAAGGTATTTCGTCGTAGACGGAGTAAAATATCACCATATTTTAGACACTAAGACGGGAATGCCGGCAGATACGAAGGTCCTTCAGGTTACCATAACCGCTCCCGAAGGAAAATCTGCTGACTGTGACGGACTTTCCACCACCTGCCTTTCCATAGGGCCGGAAAAGGGCAAGCTGCTGCTGGACAAGGTCAACAAAGAGTCAGGCTCAAAGGGAGGCTTTGAGGCTATCTTTATTATGGCCGACGGAGAGAGAATCATGACGAATCCGGATTCTCAATTTCAGGTAAACCATGTGCAGGGCTGATGAGCTTGGAGGGGTCACCCATTTCCTATGAAAGGTGGAGAGCCGAAACTCTAAAGCTTCCAGCTTTCTACCAAGGATTCAATAAGGGGGTCTATCCTGTCTAAGGGCAGTTGGCTGTAGTAAAAGGAAAGGGCGCTGGTGTTCTGGTCGCTTATGCGAGACACGGGAACAAGTTGAAGTCCGAGGGATTTTGCTTTAAGGCAAAGCTCCTCGGCTTTTTGATTGGACTGAACCAGCAGGTTCAGGGTGATGCCCGATTTGGTGTCCAAGGCCACGATCTTTCCCCTGCCATGGTGATGTATGGAGGCTAAAACCGTCTCCAACTTTCTGGCGTAGAGGGAACGCAGCCTGCGTATCCCCGTATAGTAGTGGCCTTCCTCCATGAAAAAGGCCAGAGTGAGCTGCTCGGCCTTGGAGCAGGTCTGGGTGTATTGAGATTTTATGCTCTTAAAGATTTCTGCCAAATCCGGTGGCAGCACCATATATGAAATTTTCACCGCAGGAAAGAGGGTGGAGGAAAAGGAGCCTAAGTAAACCACTCTATTGTCCTTGTCCAAGCCTTGCATGGCGGGAACCGGCTTGCCAAAATATCTCAGCTCGCTGTCGTAATCGTCTTCGATGATTATGCTGTTGTTGTCCTTGGCCCACTTCAGCAGTTGGTGGCGGCGGCCTATGGGCATAACTGCTCCTGTGGGGAACTGGTTAGAGGGGCTCACGTACACCGCCGAAGAAATATTTGAGGGAAGCTGCTCGATGGAGATACCTTCTTGGGAAACGGGAATGTGGAGCACCGTGAAGCCGCCGTCGGTAAACATACTTTGCACGGGCAGGTAGCCGGGAGCCTCCAGAGAAACGAGACTGATGCCTATACGGCTCAGAATACGGGAAAGATGGCCTGTAATCTGCTGTGTTCCGGCACCTATGACTATCTGCTCGGGAGAAGCGTTTACCCCTCGGAAGCGATATATATATCGGGAAATTTCCCTTCTTAAGGGGAGTTCTCCCTGGGTATCGCCCTCAAACATGAGCAGCTCCGAGCATTGGTTGAAAACCCGAGCAGCACATTTTTTCCACTTTACGAAATCGAAGACCTGAGGGTCATAGATGTAGGGCGAAGGGGGATAGATTTCGCCATCTTCTCTTTTTTCGGCGTCCTCGGTCTCGGAAGCAGGTGAAGCCTCAGCGGGAAAAACATTGGATATGTAGAATCCGGAGTGAGGGCGGCTGTTTATATAACCCTCTACCAACAGCTGGCTGTAAGCTAAATCCACCGTAGTTATGCTGACGGCCAGTTCCTTGGCCAAGCGGCGCAGGGAAGGCAGCTTCTCACCGGAGACCATATCTCCCGACAAAATCTGGACCTTGACTGCCTCGTAAATCTGTATGTACAGAAAATCTGAATTACTGTCATTATAATTTAGTATTATAGGCTTCATCCCTAAAAACCTCCGGATTGTATATTTTAAAATAAATAAAATTGAATATTTTATAGATAACACTTATGTAGTATTATAGTACGAGAAAAGGGAAAAGACAATAAAAAAGGAGAAAGAGAAAATGACGAGAGACGGAAAAACCAATTATATGGTGTTATCGGCCCTGATGATGGGACTTATAATGGTGTCTACCTTTACCTTTAAGATACCAAGCCCCTTTACACAGGGCTATGTTCATCTTGGCGACACGATGATTTTCTTGGGGGTTCTGGTATTGGGCAAAAAAGGAGGAGCTTTGGCTTCGGCCTTAGGCTCAGCTCTGGCAGATCTTTTAGGCGGTTATGCCATATATGCTATCTGGACCTTTATAGTCAAGGGCCTCATGGCCTATGTTATGGGAGCTTTTGTGGAAGCTGCTTTAAAGAGCGATAAAAAGCATATTACCTTTTTAGGCGTTCCCCTCGTTGAAATCATAGGTATGGTCATAGGCGGAATCATAATGGTAGTAGGCTACGGCATAGTTGAAATGGCCCTTACGGGAAATATTATGATAGGAATTCTCAGCATGCCTCCCAATGTGGGACAGTTTGTGGTGGGAATGGTGCTGGCAGTAGCCCTGGCAGCCTCCCTGTATAAGACTCCGGCAAAGAAATATTTTGCTTACAGACTGGACGAAGTGGCCAAATAGAAGTCAAAAAAAGATGAGAAAATCAACCCTGAGCTGCCAACTCTTAGGAGAGGGCACTCGGGGTTTTTCGATTTTCAATATTGATACAGAGGGCTGAATATGGTATGCTTTTATAGTTAGAAATGTAAATTAAAGCCAAAGGAGGACAGTCATGGACGCAAGACTGAAAACCATAATAGGTGAAAGCCAAAACATAGTTTTTTTCGGAGGTGCGGGAGTTTCCACGGAAAGCGACATCCCGGATTTTCGCTCGGAAAAGGGGCTTTACAGCACACTGAAGGTCTACGGACATTCGCCGGAGGATATTCTTAGCCACAGCTTCTTCATGGAAGACACAGAAACCTTTTACGATTACTACAAGAGTAATATGGTATATATGGAAGCGAAGCCCAATAAGGCGCACATAGCATTGGCAAAGCTGGAGGAAATGGGAAAGCTGAAGGCAGTTATAACTCAGAACATAGACGGCCTCCATCAAAAGGCGGGGAGCAAGACGGTCTACGAGCTCCACGGCTCCATGAATAGAAATCACTGCATGGATTGTGGCAGCACCTATGATTTGGAATATGTAATGAATGAGGAAAACTGTGAGGGCAAGGTTCCGCACTGCGCAAAGTGCGGAGGCGTGGTTAAACCCGATATAGTCCTCTATGAAGAACCCTTGGATATGGCCACTATGGAGAATGCAATACGGGCCATAGAAAAGGCTGACACCCTGATAATCGGAGGGACTTCACTGGTAGTTTATCCTGCGGCAGGCCTCATAAAATATTTCCGCGGAAAACATCTTGTTCTGATAAATAAAGCCGTCACACCTTATGACCACAAGGCGGATTTAATAATAAACGATAGCATAGGAAAGGTAATGGAAATTGATTGATGAATATACTTATAGCAAATGATGACGGAATACAGGCAGAAGGAATAAAGAGATTGGCGGAGACTTTGTCGGAGGTGGCAAATATATACCTCTTTGCACCCTCCGGCCAGAGAAGTGCCTTCAGCCACGCCCTGACTACGGGCAAGGAAGTCAGGTTTAAAAGGGTTGACTTTCCCGGCACGGAAAGAGCCTATGCCGTGGACGGAACCCCTGCAGACTGCGTAAAGATGGGCCTTCATATTTTGCGCCAGGAGGGAATCTCCATAGATATGGTCTACACAGGCATAAATCATGGCGGAAACCTGAGCACAGACACCCTCTACTCGGGAACCGTGTCCTCCGCCTATGAAGGCGTCATAAAGGGAATACCCTCAGTAGCCTTGTCCGTGGACAGTCACGGGGCTACCCACTTCGATTATGCCTGCAAGATGGCTCTTAAAATAATGGATTTTGCCAAGACTACGGCCAACAGCGGCAGTCTTATAAGCATAAATACCCCGGATAGGCCGGCAGAGGAAATAAAGGGCCTTAAGGTGGTAAAGATGGACGAAATCGGCTATGCCGACGACCATATTATTGAGAAAAACGGGGAGGAAGAAATCTTCTTCACCTATTCCAGCAGATATGAGCTGAAGGAAGACTGGGACGAGGATGTAGATGCCAAGGTGCTTTCACAGGGCTATGCCACCGTTACCATGGTAAAATATGACCTTAACGACTACGCCGGTATTGAAAAGCTGAAAGGATGGCAAAGAGATGGAAATTAAGCGTTTGAAGAGAGAAGAAGCCTTTGCAATCTTCGTAGACTTTCAGGAAAGACTTATGGCCGTAATGGAGGGGAGAGAGGCCTTGGAGCAGTCGGCGGTGAAGCTGGCCAAGGGGCTGAAGATCCTCAACATCCCCATATTGGTAACTCAGCAATATACCAAGGGTCTTGGCCCTACTACGGAAGCCGTAGCCGCCGCTTTGGGGGACTTTGAGCCCATAGAAAAGAAAAGCTTCAGCGTCCTCGGTGCACCGGAGGCGAAGCAAGCCATAGCCGGTCTTAAAAAGGACGGGAGAAAATCTGTGGTTTTGTCAGGAATAGAAACCCACATCTGTGTGGAGCAGACGGCCCTGGATTTGGCGGAGCGTGGCTTCCAAGTCTTTGTAGCCGCCGATGCCATAAGGTCCAGAAGTAGTGAAAACAGGGAAATCGCTTTGAGAAGGCTGGAGCAGGCCGGCGTGGTTGTCACTTCTGTGGAAAGCATCCTTTATGAAATGTTAGGAGGGGCCGAAGGCGAGGGATTCAAGGGAATTTCCGCCTTGGTAAAATAACTATGATATTTAAAAACAGATTCGACAATTTGACCGATGAGCAGATAAAGGAGGTTGTGTCATATTTTGACGGATATGACTACAAGTCCTCCAGCCACACATTTTTGGCCAACTATATATGGCGAGACACCCACGATATCACCTGGCAGGTAATCGGAGACTACATGTGCGTGGCCGCCTTGAGCGACCTGTCCCCGGAGTCCAAGGAATATGTCATGTCCTTTCCCTGCACTAAGACGGGAGAATATGACCAAAAGAAATTTTGCCAAACCATAACCGAGGCCAGGAAAATCTTTCGCGAGCACGGTCAGGAGCTGGCTATGACCATGATACCTGGCCATCTTGTACATTATTTGCGGGACTGCTACTGCGGAGAGGTGGAAATCGAGCATGACAGAGACGATGATGACTACATATACCTGAAAGAGGACTTGGCAGAGCTGAAGGGGAGAAAGTATCATCAGAAGAAGAACAATCTGAACTATTTCCTGAGGAATTATGAGTACACCTATGAAGAGGCCACTGAAGAAATGGTGCCGGAAATTTGGAAGTACATACAGGCAAAGAACGAGTACAAGATGGGTGAGACCCCCGACGAGTGGAAGGAAATTCTTGAGCTGGAAAATGTGGCCATAAAAGAACTCCTGGCCTTTGTAGGCAAAGGACTTCTCACCGGTGTCATAAGAATTGACGGCGAAATAGTGGCCGTAACCATGGGCGAATTTGCCAGAACTACGGACAAGGAAACGGTTTTGGTCCATGTTGAAAAAGCCGATGACCGTATAAGAGGCCTATACCAGGCCATCAACTGGGAGTTTGTAAACAGGCTGCCGGAGGAGACTATCTACGTGAATAGAGAGGAAGATATGGGCCTGGAAAACCTGCGTCAGACAAAAAACTCATATAAGCCGGCGGAAATGGGCGAGAAATATTCCGCATATTTTGTTAAATAAACTACTTCTGCCCGTCACCTTGATTTTGTCTATGGATGTGCTAATATATAATCAAGAGATGTATGACAAAAAAACCGGGGATTTTGATAAAAAATTAACACAATTTTCTTGATTTTTATGTAGTTATGTGTTTTAATGCTGTTAAGGGGTTTTCTCGGTACACGGAGAAAACAAAAGTTCAGTTTAATTAACCTTAAGGAGGAATAAAAAATGAGAGAAGTAGTAATCGTTGGAGCAGCCAGAACACCTATGGGTAATTTTGGAGGCTCATTAAAGGGAGTTCCCACAAGACAGCTGGGTGCCATCACCATCAAGGCCGCTTTGGAAAGAGCAGGAGTAAAGCCTGAAATGGTTGACGAGGTTATTATGGGTGCCGTATTACAGGGAGCTTTAGGCCAGAATGTGGCAAGACAGATGGCTTTAGACGCAGGCTTACCTATCGAAACACCTGCTATGACTATAAATAAGGTTTGCGGTTCCGGTTTGAGAGCCGTTGAGCTGGCAGCTCAGATCATCAAGGCAGGAGATGCCGACATAATCGTAGCCGGCGGTGCTGAAAACATGTCCGCTACAGCTTACGCACTTCCTTCCGGAAGATGGGGAGCAAGAATGGGCAACACACAGGTTGTGGATATGATGGTAAACGACGGCTTGACAGATGCCTTTGCCGGATACCACATGGGTATCACTGCTGAAAACATTGCAGAGCAGTGGGGCCTTACAAGAGAAGAATTAGACCAGTTCGCAGTAACCTCCCAGAACAGAGCTGAGGCTGCCATCAAGGCAGGAAAGTTCAAGGACGAAATCGTTCCCGTTGAAATTCCTCAGAAGAAGGGCGACCCTATCATCTTCGATACAGATGAGTTCCCTAAGTTCGGAACCACTATGGACAGCGTTGCTAAGCTGAGACCTGCTTTCAAGAAAGACGGTATCGTAACTGCAGCCAACGCATCCGGAATTAACGATGCAGGTGCTGCTGTAGTAGTAATGTCAAAGGAAAAGGCTGACGAACTTGGAATCAAGCCTCTTTGCACAATCAAGTCCTACGCTTCCGCAGGTGTTGACCCTTCCATCATGGGAATCGGTCCCGTACCTGCTTCCGAAAAGGCTCTTAAGAAAGCCGGCCTTACTATCGCAGATATGGATCTTGTAGAAGCTAACGAAGCCTTCGCTACTCAGTCCATCGCAGTTAGAAAGGACTTAGGCTTAGACCCTGAAAAGACTAACGTAAACGGCGGAGCTATCGCATTAGGACATCCTATCGGAGCTTCCGGAACAAGAATTCTCATCACCCTTATTTACGAGATGATAAGAAGAGACTCCAAGTATGGCCTTGCCACCCTTTGCATCGGCGGAGGAATGGGAACAGCCCTCATCGTGGAGAGATAAAAAAGAATCCTTCAAATCCCCCTGCAGCAATGTAGGGGGATTTTTGCAGAATAGGGAGGGCTTGGATGGCTGTATAGCTGTAATTGGTGGTGATTGTGCTGTTGCAAAGGGTGCCGTTAGTGGGAGCGATAGGTGGGGGAGTAACTGAATGGCGTCGTACTGCTTTCTCCGGGTACATGCAGGTTTTGCACCAATGGAGGGTGGATAACCTGCAGACTTACATAGAAATGCAGGAAGTGAATAGATGATTAGGGCAAAGCCGATATTTCCCGAGAGCTGCAACCCTTAGCCCCACATCACAAAACTTCCACACTATGAGCATAATATTTCCCCCTGAAAATATTGAAAACAGGGGCCTTTTTATGTTATACTATAGCACAAATATATTTCGGAGGAAATTTCATGGCAGAAACCAATTTTATTCATAATATCATCGAAAAGGATTTGGAAAACAAGAAGTACGGTGACAGCGACATAATCACCCGTTTTCCGCCGGAGCCTAACGGATATCTCCACATAGGCCACGCAAAATCCATCTGTCTCAACTTCTCTACTGCGGCAAAATACGGCGGTAGATGCAATTTGCGTTACGATGACACCAACCCGGTGAAGGAGGATATGGAGTATATCAATTCCATCGAAGAGGACGTAAAGTGGCTGGGCTTTCAGTGGAACGAAAGACTTTGGGCGTCGGACTACTTTGACACCATGTATGAGGCGGCGGTGGAGCTTATAAAAAAAGGCAAGGCCTATGTCTGCAAGCTGACTCCGGAGGAAATTAAGGAATACAGAGGCACCCTGACAGAGCCGGGCAAGGACAGCCCTTACAGGAACACTCCCGTAGAGGAAAATCTGAAGCTGTTCACAGAGATGAAGGAAGGCAAATATGCTGACGGCGCAATGGTGCTGAGGGCTAAAATAGATATGTCATCGCCTAATATCAATATGAGAGACCCTATCATATACAGGATTGCCCACGCCACACACCACAACACGGGAGACAAGTGGTGCATATATCCTATGTATGATTTCGCACACCCCATCGAAGACGCCATCGAGGGAATTACCCACTCCATCTGCACCTTGGAGTTCGAAGACCACAGACCTCTTTATGACTGGGTTCTGAAGGAGGTAGGCTTCTGGAAAATGCCTCCACAGCAGATAGAGTTTGCCCGCCTCAACCTGACCAATACAGTCATGTCTAAGAGATTCCTCAAAAAGCTGGTGGACGAGGGCATAGTTGACGGCTGGGATGACCCCAGAATGCCGACTATAGCAGGCATCAGAAGAAGAGGCTACACCCCGGAAGCCATCAGAGCTTTCTGTGATGATATAGGTGTTTCCAAGAGCAATTCCACCGTGGACATCGCTCAGCTGGAGCACTTCGTAAGAGACGACCTGAAGGAAAGAGTAGAGTCCAGAAATGTAATCTTCGACCCTATCAAGGTGATAGTGACCAATTATCCCGAGGGAAAATCGGAGGTTTGCACCATAGAAAACAACCCGGCGGTTGAAGAAATGGGCACGAGGGAAATAACCTTCTCCAGAGAACTTTGGATAGACGGAGCCGATTTCATGGAGGTTCCCCCAAAGAAATATTTCCGCCTGTTTCCACCTCAGGGAGACCAACCGGGCAACGAAGTCAGATTCAAGGGAGCCTATTTCCTTACCTGTACCGGCTTTGAGAAAAATCCCGACGGCACCATTAAGGAAATCTATTGCACCTATGACCCGGAGACTAAGTCCGGCTCCGGCTTTGAGGAAAGAAAGGTAAAGGGCACAATTCACTTTGTAGATGCCAATAACTGTGTGGAGATAAAGCTTCGTCGCTTCGGATATCTCATGGTGGAGGACGAGGAAAATCCGGGAAAGATGGTGGGAAACACCAATTCCATGGAGGAAATAACCTGCTATGGAGAACCCTCCTTAAGGGATGCGGAACCGGGGGACAGATTTCAATTCTTCAGACACGGATACTTCAATGCGGAGCCTAAGCTCTTTACAAAGGATAACCTGACATTCAATGAAATCGTAGGCTTGAAGAGCTCCTGGAAATAGAAGCTGTTCAAGGCTATAAAGGAGAAACGGATGAAGGGTCTTAGCGCCTAAACCCGGACCCCTGATAAATACACACTTAGGAAAAGAAAGAGAGGAAAGCAGATGTATATAGATGAAAAAATCTGCCTGGGAGAGGCCAACGGAGAAAAGCTTTACATACTTCCCAAAATGGCAAACAGGCACGGTCTCATAACCGGAGCCACAGGAACGGGAAAGACAACCACCTTGAAGACCTTGGCCGAGTCCTTCAGCGATGCGGGAGTTCCCGTATTCTTCTCAGACATAAAGGGAGATTTGGCCGGCATAGCCACCAAATATCCCGCAACCTTTTGGGATATCTACGGCAAGGGCGGAATCCCGGCCAGAACCACCATTTCCGAAATGGGGCCGGTTTTGCTGGCAAAGCTGATGGAGCTCAACGATACCCAGTCGGACATTTTGACGGTGGTATTTAAAATTGCCGATGACAGAAACCTGCTCCTCATAGACACCAAGGACCTGAAGGCTATGCTTTCATACGTGGGGGAAAACAGCGGAGATTTTGCTGCCGATTACGGAAATATTGCAAAGAACAGTGTAAACACCATTTTAAGAAATGTAGTGGCTCTGGAGACCAAGGGAGCCGAAGGCTTCTTTGCGGAGCCGGCTTTAAACATC
Source organism: Anaerovoracaceae bacterium (assembly GCA_041854955.1). GTDB lineage: Bacteria > Bacillota > Clostridia > Peptostreptococcales > Anaerovoracaceae > CAMENZ01. The sequence continues at coordinate 14,812 of JBHADF010000022.1, forward strand.
GCCGACCTTTTCCAAAGAAATGCCGACGGAAAGGGAATGATAAACATTCTCCACTGCAAGGAGCTGGTGCAGGACACTACCCTTTACGGAACCTTCTTGCTCTGGATGCTTTCCGAGCTCTTTGAAACCCTGCCGGAAGTAGGGGATATGGATAGACCTCGAATGGTATTTTTCTTCGATGAAGCCCACCTCATATTCAAGGAGGCGGGGAAGGCCCTGCTCCAAAAGATAGAGCAGGTTGTAAAGCTTATCCGTTCCAAGGGCGTGGGAGTATACTTCATAAGCCAGAGCCCCAAGGACATACCCGATTCAGTTTTGGCCCAGCTGGGAAACAAGATACAGCACGGCTTGAGAGCCTACACTCCGGCGGAGGAAAAGGTGGTAAAGGCAGTTGCAGACACCTTTAGAGCCAATCCGGATTTCGATACCTATGAAACCATCCTCCATTTAGGAACAGGTGAGGCCCTCATATCCACCCTGGGAATGGACGGCGTGCCCACCATGGTTCAGAAGACCAAGATAATGGCTCCCTATACCATGGACACCAACCTGACCGAGGAGGAAAAGGAAAAGTTCATCCTGACCAATGATCTTTATCTCAAGTACAAGGACAGCTTTGACGGTGATTCAGCCTACGAGTTTTTCCGGAGGATGAGACATGAGGAGGCCCAGACGGCAGCCGTTCAGGCTGAAGCCGCCGCGCAGGAAAAGCTGACGGAAACCGAGAGGAAGGCTCAGGAAATTCAGGCAGCCAAGGAGGCCAAGGAAGCCCAAAAAGAGGCGGAAAAACAGGCCAAGCTGATGAAGTCCAACGTTAAAAAGGTGGCCAGTACCGCTGTTGGTACCGTAGGCCGTGAGATGGGCAAGAGCCTGGGAAAATCCGTAGGGGGACAATTCGGCAAGACCTTAGGAGGCAATGTGGGTGCTCAGCTCATGAGGAGCATACTGGGAACCTTCATAAAATAGAAGCCAGGGGCAAGCCAAAGCCTTGGCAGACTAAAGCTCCGAGAAAACCTGCAGGTAAAGATCTTACTTGTTAAGTCGGGGCATAAAAAAGGGGAATGAGATTATGAACAGCTTTGAGAGATTAAGGCACGGGAGATTAAGCCTGATTGCCATACTTATGGTATTAATCATTGCAGCTTCAAGCCTGGTATATATGGAGTCGGCAGACGCCGCCATAAAAGGCAAAAATCCGCCTGAAATAGGGGGAAGGTATGCCGTGCTCATAGGTGTGGATGCAAATAAAATAATTGGAAAAGCCAAGGGCTACTCCACAGTAGTTATAGAAGGACAGACCACAGATGCCTCCATAATTAAAAAGCTGAAAGACAGTGGAAAGACGGTTTACTCCTACCTGAGTATAGGCTCATTGGAAAACTACAGGCCCTATTACGAGGAATTCAAGGATAAAACTCTGGCACCCTACGAAAACTGGGACGAAGAGTTTTGGATGGATGTATCGGACAAGGGTTGGCAGAAATTAATCACCGAGGAAATCCTACCCGACCTGAAGGCGAAGGGCTTTGACGGACTTTTTCTGGACAACGCCGATGTGTATTACCTCTTTCCGAGAGAAAACATATATGCAGGCCTTGTTTCGATGATAAAAGCCATCAAGGAGGCGGGGCTGAAGGTAATGATAAACGGAGGAGACCTTTTCGTGTCCAAGCTCATCCAAGAGGGGAAAGCTCAGCTGATAGACAGCGTAAATCAGGAGTGTGTATACACTACCATTAAGGATTATGACAGGGATGCTTTCCGCCGTCAGTCAAAGTCGGACAGAGAATATTTTACGGATTACCTTAAAAGCGTGAAAAAGGCGGGCATAGCCGTATACCTGCTGGAATATACAAAGAGCAAAAAATTGGCCAAGACCATAGCTAAGTTTTGCAGGAAAAAGGGCTACGGCTACTGCATTTCCGACAAGGTGTCCCTGGAAGGCTGATTTTGCCGGCCAGGGGATAGTCCCAACCGAAGACAATTAAAACACAATAGAAAAGAGGAAATATGATAACAAGCAAACAGAGAAGCTATCTGCGTTCTCTGGCCCACCACGAGGACCCTATAGTTTACATAGGCAAAGATGGTGTGACTGAGAATGTGATAAAGGAAATAGATATCTGCCTGGAAAATCGCGAGCTTATAAAGGTTAAGCTTCAGGAGAGCTGCGACTTGGACCCCAAGGCCGTAGCTAATGAAATGGCGGAGATCCTGGGGGCCGAATTCGTTCAGGCCATAGGAAGAAAATTCTGCCTCTACAGACAGGCTAAGGATAAGGAAAAACGAAAAATAGAACTACCGAGAAACTGAGGAGATAAGCTTTAAGGAGGGCATAGATGCCGACAGAATATTTGAGGATTGGCATAGTGTGCTTGGCGGCTGTGATTGCGGGGGTTTTCCTGGGCAACGGAGCCGTGTATTTCTTTAACAGAATACCGGGGAAGTGGCTGGTGGACTACGGCGAAGAGCCGGATGAGGAGCTGCTCAGGCCCACTTCACAGAGGGTGAAGAGTACACCTTGGAAATACGTATTTACGGGTATGTTCATAGTTCTCGGCATAAGGCTAGGCCTTGATGACCCTCTTTACGCAATACCGTCCCTGTTGGCCCTGTGGTTGCTTCTTGAAATGTCCATGGCCGACATAAAGTATCAGATAGTTCCTGACCAGCTCATAATGCTGCTGGTGATATGCGGCATAGGCTTTGTCAGCCACCATTCGGGAGGCTTTTGGGACTTGATTTACGGAGCCGCCATAGGCTTCGGCATCTTGTTTGGGTTGGCCCTTCTGACAAGGCTCATCTACGGCACGCCTGCCATAGGAGGAGCTGACATAAAGCTCTTCGGTGCCTTGGGGCTGGCTACCGGCCCTACAGGAATCGTCTTTATAATGATAGCAACCACCTTTCTAAGCGCCGGCCATTTCATCTGGCTCATGATAAGGAAAAAGGCCAAGCTGTCGGACAACCGTCCCATGATACCCTATATAGCCTTGAGCACCGCCCTATACATGGTGCTTTTTCATAAGATGTTGGGAGCAGGCAGGCTCATGATTTTGTTTTAGGCACAAGGTGCACATTAGAACTGACCATGTTGGCCGAGAGGCCGAAAAACATAAGACCGGAGAAAATATGGAAAGAAATATTCTGCTCACAATAGAATACGACGGCTCCCAGTTTAGCGGCTGGCAGATACAGCCTAATGCCGTAACCGTTCAGGGCACCCTGGAAGAGGCTCTGAGCAAGTTTTGCGACATACCTGTTAAGCTGAACGGAACCTCCAGAACCGATGCCGGTGTCCATGCCTTAGGCCAGAGAGCCGGCTTTTCCGGCGATTTCGGAATCCCTCTGGATAAGCTGGTTTTCGCTGTGAACAACTATCTGGCGGGAGGAATGAACTCCTTGAACCATGTAGGTTCCGTCAGGATTAAAGAGGCCGAGGAAATGGCTCCGGGCTTCCACGCCAGGTTCGACGCCAAAGGAAAGAAATACAGATATATTATAAGCCGGGAAAAGCCGGCGGATATATTCCGCAGAAAATATGCCTACAGCGTGACGAAGCCTCTCGATATAGAGGCTATGAGAGAGGCGGCACAGCAAATGGTAGGAACTCATGATTTCAAGGCCTTCCAATCTTCGGGGGGCCATGAGAGAAAGACTACGGTGAGGACCATTTACAGGCTCACGGTGGAGGAAAAGGGGGATGACCTCGTAATCGAGGTTTCCGGTGACGGCTTCCTCTACAATATGGTTCGAATCATAGTGGGGACCCTGGTAGATATAGGCACAGGCCGACTCGCAAAAGAGCAGGTTAAGGATATAATAGAGAGCAAGGACAGACAGAGGGCCGGACACACAGCCCCGGCAGAAGGACTGTACTTGGTGGAGGTGTATTATGAACAGACCCAGTTGGGATGAGTATTTCATGGAGATGGCGGAGCTGACAGCTAAGCGCTCCACCTGCATGAGAAGAAGCGTAGGCGCTGTAATAGTAAAGGACAAGCATGCCATAGCCACAGGCTATAACGGTGCTCCAATGGGCATCGCCCACTGTGAGGACAGAGGCGGCTGCATGAGACAGAAGCTGAATGTGCCTTCGGGAGAAAGACACGAGCTTTGCATGGCTCTCCATGCTGAGCAAAATGCCATTATCCAGGCAGCATCCATGGGCCATTCCATAGAGGGCGGGACTATATATGTAACACACCAACCCTGCGTAATCTGCGCAAAGATGATAATAAACGCAGGCATAAAGCGAATCGTAGTGCGTGAAGGTTATCCCGATGAGCTGGCGGTTCAGATACTGGACGAGGCCGGACTTAAGGTGGAACACCTTGCCAAAGAGGGAGAATAGGTATGTTCACTGAATTATGGCTATCCTTTGCCGTATCTTTTATAATAGCCGTGGCACTTACGCCGGTGGCAGTGAAAATAGCTCCCAAGATAGGAGCCTTGGATGTGCCCAGAGATGGCAGGAGAATGCATAAAAAAGCCATGCCCAGATTCGGGGGAATGGCCATCTTTGCCGGCTCTATGACGGCTATGTTCATGTTCCTCCATGATGACAAGCGGATTTTGTGGATTCTTCTGGGAGGAGTTCTCATATACCTCTTAGGTGTATATGATGACTTGAAAGACCTGTCTCCCAAGCTGAAGTTTTTAGCCCAGGCAGCCATAGCTCTCATCATGTATTTCGGTGACATAAGGATAAATTTCATAACCAATTTCTTCGGCATAGGAAGAACTAATCTGGGAGATGTTTTAACCTTTGTGGTGACCATCCTCTGGATTGTAGGCATAACCAATACGGTAAACCTGATAGACGGCTTAGACGGTTTGGCGGCGGGAACGGCAGCCATATCATCCCTGTGCATCGCCTATGTTGCCTATATCCACGGCATGTATGTGGTGACGGCGGCTATGATGGCTCTGGCAGGAGGAGCTTTAGGCTTTTTGCCCTACAACTTCTACCCGGCTTCCATCTTTATGGGTGATGGAGGCTCCCTGTTCTTAGGCTTTATGCTTTCCACCCTGTCGGTTTCGGGAACGGTTAAAAGCGCCACGGTGGTGGCCATCATAATTCCCGTGCTTGTATTGGGTTTTCCCATATTTGACACAGCTTTTGCGATTTTAAGACGCTTGGTCAACAACAGGCCCATAATGGAGGCGGACAAGGGACATCTGCACCATAGACTCATGAGCTTAGGTTACGGTCAGCGAAGAGCTACCTTGATGCTTTACTGCGTCAGCGGCATAATGGGGATTGCCGCAGTAACCTTTTCCAGAGATCTGTGGATGGAAACCCTGGGGCTTTTCTCCATAACGGCACTGATGATATATATATTCCTCACCGATGCAAACAGCTACTTGCCTAAAATCCGCAAGCCTAAGGCGGAAAAGGAGGAAGGCGAGCAGGAAGACCATCATGAGGACAGCCCCGCCTAAAAGGGGTAAGGGGTAAAAATTTAAGATTATTTAAAAGGGGACAAAAGAATGAATTTAATGAAAACGCTTAAAGGGAATGAAACTTTGACAAACCTGAAGTGGTGGGATTTGCTTGCCGTTACTCTGATTATGTTCGGCAATGCCATCTACACCTCCACACTGGGATACCTGTATCCACCTACGGGAGGATATGCGGAAGCCACGGAATTTTCTGCAGCTGAAAATTACAGCGGTATAATCTTCCAAGGGGCACTGCTCTTGGCAGCCTTTATCTATCTCAGACTGAGAAACTTTAACTTTTCACAGTGGAAAATCAAGATAACGCCTAAGAGCATCGTCTACGGCGTACTGCTGTTTATAGTAATAGCTCTGGCCATGGACGCTTATTTCATGGTAGCTGCTCGATTTGAAGCACCACAGGTTCTGGAAAATGTAAGCCTCGGGGAAGAGGCCTATGAGATGTCCTTCCCTCCTATAGATGTTTCTGTAATATTATATGCTCTGCTCAACGGATTTTATGAAGAAATTTTCTTCCTGGGTATGTGTTTGGCAGTGGATAAAAAATATACCAAGCTGGCCTTTGCCATATCTCTCATAATAAGATTTTCCTTCCACACCTATCAGGGAATGGTTCCTGCCATCGGAATAGGCTTTGTGCTGGGAACTTTGTATTATGTCATATATGAAAAGACGGAGCGAAAAAATATGTATCCCTTCTTCCTTTCCCACTCCATAGCTGATGTGCTGGGAGCAGGAATTTTAATGTATATCATGCATTGATAAAGGGAAGACGGTTAACTTAGAAAGGTGTCCGGGGAAAGCGTGTTTGCCGGAAGAGAGGAAATGTAAAAGATGAAAAAGCTGTTAAGTTTAATTTTAATCCTTGCTGCTGTGGCCTTTGTAGCTACAGGCTGCGGAAAGGACTCCGATGGCAATCGGGGGAATTCTCAAGATCAAGCTAAGGTAAGTGAAATAATCAAGGTGGCAGCCCTTAACGGGCCTACAGGCATGGCCATGGCTCCCATGACGGATATGGCTGAAAAGTACAATATAAGCACCTATCAGGCACCTACCGACATAGTGCCTAAGCTGATTTCAGGAGAAGTAGATGTGGCCGCACTGCCCTCCAACATGGCGGCAGTACTGTATAACAAGACTAAGGGGCAGGTTGTAGCTGTAAGCCCAATGGTTATGGGAGTGCTTCATATTTTAGGAAACGGTGCTGAGATAGAAAGCCTCGCCGACTTAAAGGGAAAGACTGTATTGGCTTCAGGAAAAGGCGGAACCCCCGAATATGTTTTGCAAATCCTTTTGGAAAAGGAAGGGCTTACCTTGGGCAAAGATGTGGAGGTGAAATGGATGGCGTCCCATGCCGATGTGGTCGGCGCTCTTTTGACTACGGAGAAGGCTATAGCCCTGCTTCCGGAGCCCTTCGTATCCACTGCTCTTGCCAAGGGAGGCGAAGCAACCTCCGACCTCTTCGACCTGAACACCTTGTGGGAAAATGCCACAGGCCAACCCCTCCCCATGGGCGTACTGGTGGCCCGAAAGGAATTTGCCGACAATAAGAAGGCCGACTTGGATGTTTTGCTTAAGGATTTACAGGCATCCGTAGATTTTATAAATGAAGATAGCGATGAAGCGGCAAAGCTCATAGTGGAAAAGGGATTTTTAGGAGATGAGGCTGTGGCTAAAAAGGCCATACCCAACTGCCATTTAACTCTTTTCGCGGGTGAGAAAGCCTCTCAGGGAAAGGAAATGCTTAAGACCTTTAACGAAACCCTCTTCGGCGCAAATCCTGAAGCCTTAGGGGGCGCTATGCCTGACGAAGGGCTTTACTATGCAGGATAGCTTAGTTTTTACGAAAAAATTTTGATACTATGAAAAAGAGAAAAGATTACGGGAAAAACTATATCATTAAAAAAGGCGGGCTGATTTTCAGCTGCCTTTTTTGGCTTTTTGTGTGGTATGCCTTAGTAGTGGTAGTGGACTCTCCACTGCTACTCCCCTCTCCGATAGAAACCCTTAGAGCATTTTTGAGGCTGGCCTCTTCACAGGGCTTTTATGCCGACATTCTTTGGACCCTTCTGAGGGTGGTGGTTTCCGTTATCCTTTCTTTTGCAGCAGGGGTAGCCTTGGCAGGGCTGGCCCACAGGTTTTCCTTGGTAAAAGAGATTTTTCGAATACCCGTCAGCTTTTTCAAGGCTGTACCCGTCATGGCGGTGATAATTTATCTGGTGCTGCTCCTGAAGGCTGACGCGGTCGCGGTGGCCGTGGCCTTTGTAGTCTGCTTTCCCATAGTTTATTCCAATGCCTTGGAAGGCTTGAAAGCGGTAGATGTAAAGTACCTGGAGTTGGGGAAGATTTTAGATTTCAACCTTTACGAGAGAATTCGCTTTATATATGTTTACAGCCTTTTCCCCCAGCTGAAAGCTGCGCTGGAGCTCATAGGGGCCATGGCCTGGAAAGCGGTGGTGGCTGCTGAGGTCTTGTCCGTACCGGCCTATTCCATGGGCTACAGGATGCTCAACGCAAAATACTATCTGGATACTCCAGGTCTGTTTGTGTATATAATTTCCATAGTTCTCCTGGGACTTATCTTTGAAAAGGCCGGGGCATGCATTTTGGCGGGCTGGGAAAACAAGCCCTACAGCGGGTTTAAGGTTAAGAGGAAAGTAGTGACAAGGGTTAAGGAGGTTCAGGCTCCCACCGTAGAGCTGAAAAATGTCAGCAAGTCCTTCGAAGGTGAAAAGGTTTTAGACCATGTGACCTTGGAGCTGGAAGGCGGGAAAGCGACTGCCCTTACAGGCGCCTCCGGCATAGGGAAAACCACCATAGCCCGACTTATTGCCGGTTTGGAAAGGCCTGATGAAGGAAATGTGGAAAACAGCAACGATGCTACGGCGGCCTTTCTTTTCCAGGAAGACAGGCTCTTACCTTGGTTCAGTGTCAGAGACAATATGGCCTTGGCCCTGAGACGGGAAGGCGAAGCCTCAAAGGAAAAATTGGAAAATATGGCAAAGGCTCTTGAAATATACGACAGGCTGGATGATTTGCCGGAAAGCCTCAGCGGAGGCATGAAGCATCGTGTAGCCTTAGGCAGAACCCTGTTATGGGAAAGCAAGCTGATAATTCTGGATGAACCTTTCCGAGGAGTGGACAAGGAGCTTAGGGAAAGAATCGTAGATAGGCTATGGGATGGAGAAACAGAAGGGAAAACTGTTCTCATTATCAGCCATAGGCGGGAAGATATAGATTTGGCCCACAGTGTAATAGAAATATAGCATAAGAAAAGAAAGGAGGAAGAGACCGTGAAGGAGATAATTCTGGGCATACTGGCCGATGTGGATGCAGGCAAGACCACCCTGTCCGAGGGGCTCATGTATAAGAGTGGCAGCCTGCGTACCATGGGCAGAGTGGATAAGGGTAACGCCTTTTTGGATACGGATGAGCTGGAAAAAAAGCGGGGAATTACGGTCTTTTCCAAAGAGGCCCGATTCTCCTTCGGCAATACGGGTGTAACCCTGGTGGACACACCGGGTCACGGAGATTTCGGCGGAGAAACGGAAAGGGTTTTGGGAATTCTCGATTACGGAATTCTGGTTATAAACGGAGTTGACGGCATCCGAAGTCATACCATGACCCTGTGGAAAATGCTTAAGGCTTACAACATTCCTGTCTTCATATTCGTAAATAAAATGGATAGGATAGGCACTGAAAAAATCCCCCTCCTGAATCAGATGAAGGTTTCCTTTGGAGAAGGAATATCCACATTTAACGGAGGAGGCCCCGAAAGGATGGAAGAGGTAGCCCTTTACTCGGAGGAAATGCTGGAAGAATACATTTCAGAGGGTAAAATCGGGGAAGAAAAACTGAGAAAGGCCATAGCCGCCGGGAAGGTGTTCCCCGTAATCTTCGGCTCAGCCCTAAAGCTGGACGGTGTGGATACACTCCTGAATCTTTTGGATAGGTATACCACAGCCGGCACCATGCTTTCAGAAAGGAAAAGAGAAAGCAAGGAAGAAGGGGAGACAGGCTTTTCCGCCCAGGTCTATAAGATAACAAGGGACAGACAAGGGAATAGGCTGACCCACCTTAAGATTACAGAGGGTGAGCTGAAAATCAAGCAGACTGTAAAGGGGCTGAATCAGGAAGGTGAGCTTTGGGAGGAGAAGGCTGACCAAATAAGGCTTTACTCGGGTGGTGCCTTCGAAGCCGTGGCAAAAGCCTCTGCAGGGCAGGTGGCAGCTGTTACAGGCCTGACTCAGACCTACGCCGGTGAGATAATAGGGAAAGGCCCGGGAGCAGGTGAAGCCGGAAATACGTCGGAGCCCTTCCTCAGGCCGGCTCTGACCTATAGAATGCTTTGGGCTGAGGAAAGGAATACATCTGCCGTAATGAAGGCCATAGGTGCCATCGCAGAGGAAAATCCCGGGCTTAAGCCATTGAGGAAAGCCGGGGAGAAGGAAATATCCCTTCAGGTTATGGGAGAGCTGGAGCTGGATATTTTGCGCCACCTGATGGAAAACAGATACGGGCTTCAGGTCACCTTTGATGAGGGCAGGATCATATACAAGGAGACTTTAACAGAAGAAATATCCGCAGGAGCCCGTTGGGAAGACCGTGGAAAATTTGCCCGAGTAACAGTCCTGGTTGAGCCCCTGCCGGAAGGCTCGGGACTGGATTTTGCCTGCAAGGTAAAGGAAGAGAAAATACCTAAGCCGTGGCAGAGAGTCATCATGAGCTATTTCACCCAAAAGGGACATGAGGGACAGCTGACCGGCTCTGAACTGACAGACCTAAGAATAAGTGTCACCGACGGTGCAGGCTCTCCCGGCCAGGTGGACGGAGAAGGCTTTCGCTTGGCGGCGGAGATGGCTCTTAAGACAGCCCTTGTAAAGGCTGCCCTCCGCGGGAAGGCTCGCCTGCTGGAGCCTATGTACAGCTTTTATGCCCAGGTCCCCCGGGAGAACATGGGGCGCCTCATGTCGGATATGGATAGGTTGGGTGGAAAATATTCCTTGCCACAGGTGTCCGAGGATGGTCAAACCGCTTCCTTGACGGGACGCGGGCCCATGGACAATTTACAGTCCTACCGTATGGAGGTCATAGGCTTCACCGGCGGCAAGGGCAGATTTCTAACCACCTTGGATGGCTATGGACCCTGCCACGACAGTGAAGATATCATAAGCAAAATCGGCTTTACTCCCGATGAAATCCCTATGGATGAAGATGTTGAAGAAGAAGGGAAGCCTATGGGTTGGGAAAGTACCTCTGCCGGCAATGCAGAGCTGGAAGAAATTTTCCTGAGAACCTATGGGAAAAGCAAGCGGGATGAACAGCTTTTGAGAGAGAGAGCCTTAAAAGGCACTCTAAGGAAATCCGAGGAGATCACAGATTTTCCTCAGCCCAAGTGGAAAGACAAAGAAGGGGAAGCTGCTGCCGAAAATCTTACGGTTATAGACGGGTATAATGTGATTTTCGCCTGGGATGAGCTTAAGGAGCTGGCAAGGGAGAATCTTGACGGTGCCCGGGAAGCCTTCCTGGAAATGATGGTCAACTATCAGGGCTATAAACCGGGCCGATATCTGGTTGTATTTGACGGCTACAAGGTTAAGGGGGGAACCGGCTCCAAGGAAGAATACGAAAATATGACCGTAATCTTTACAAAGGAGAGAGAAACCGCCGACAGATTCATTGAGAAAACCGTATTTGAGAGAGGCAGGAAGCAAAGTATAACCTTGGTGACCTCCGATTTGCCGGTTCAGATGGCGGGAATGGGAGACGGTGCTGTCAGAATGTCCGCCGCCGAATTCATTTCCGAGATGATTCAGACCTCTGAGGAAATCCGCAGAAAACTGGCAAAAATCAATCCAAAGGGCACAGGAAACAGAATTAAGTTGTAAAATTTTAGGACTTACAGTAAAATATAGTTGTTAGACAACTTTTGTACAGAAAAGGAGGAAGGCAGTGGACGAATACAAGAACGTGACCAAACAGAAGGTTACTGTCGATAGATCCCCTGAGGGTCCCGTCACCAAGGTGAATCCGGTGCTGGACAGGGAGGACAGGCCCGGTAAGCCTGAAAAATCAACAAATGTCATAGGAAAATTGAATTATGTTTTGTTAGGCATTTGGGTATGTGCTACACTTTGGTGTATGATCAAAGTGAAAACCGATTACAGGTTCCTCTATTTCTTGGGGATAAGTGCTATAGTTGTGGTGTTGATGTACCTTGTTAATCGCTTGCAAAAACGAAAAAAGGAAACGGAAAAAACAGAAGAGCCCATGGTGGATGATACGGCGGCCAAGATTAAGAACATCAAAAGAGAGATGGACAAAAGGCTGAAATCCGTCAAGAATGGGGGCTTGCAGAATACTCTGGTCAGCATTACCATAACTCTTGATAGAATATCCACAGAAGTGGACAAGGACCCCAAGGATAGGAAAAAGGTCAGAAAGCTGGCCAACTATTACGGCGATATGATGCTACAGCTCATAGACAAATATATAATGTTTCAAAATCAGACTGAATCCGGAGAAAATGTGGAAGTTTCCATGAGGAAAATCGAAGAAGGTCTTTCCGGCGCCGACACGGCTCTTAAGAAAACCCTTAACGACCTTTTTGCCGATGATGCCATGGAGGTAAGTGCCGACATTAGTGTTCTGGAGCAGCTGATGAATATAGAAGGAAATAACATAAGTGAGGAGAAATAGGATATGACAGATAAGGAAATGAAAGTAGATGTGCCTGAAGTAGAAGCTGTTGAGGTTCCCACCTTGACCATAGGCGATGAAATCAAAGAAGAGGCAGAGGCCGCAGAGCAGGCCCTTCAAACCGTAGATGTGGAAGCAAAGATTCAGCTGACACCGGAAGAGGAACAGGCCGTAACCGAGTTTGTGGGGAAAATAGACCTCCACAATACAAACCATATTTTACAGTACGGTTCCGATGCGCAAAATAAGCTGGCGGAGTTTTCCGACACGGCTTTGGAAAGAGTCAGAACAAAAGACCTGGGCGATGTGGGAGATACTCTTGGATCTCTTGTTTCAGAGCTGAGGGGCTTCAATGCTTTAGAGGAAAAGAAAGGCCTGGCAAGATTTTTCAGCAAGGCCGTTGCTCCTATCGAGCAGATGAAAAATAAATACGCCAAGGCCAACAACAATGTGGTTAAGGTAGTTGATGTTTTAGAGGGCCACCAGGTTGCGCTGACCAGAGATATCGCTGTTCTTGACCAGCTTTTCAAGGCTAATTCCGACAACTTCAAGCAGCTTTCCATGTACATCGTAGCAGGAAAGAGAAAGCTGGAGGAAGAGAGAAATGTTACCCTGCCGGAGATGACAAAGCAGGCAGAGCTTACGGGAGCACCCGAGGATGCTCAGGCAGCCAAGGATTACGGCGAGCTGCTCAACCGCTTTGAAAAGAAGCTCCATGATTTGGACTTGACCAGAACCGTGTCCCTGCAGATGGCACCTCAGATCAGGATGGTTCAAAACAATGACACCCTTATGGTTGAGAAAATCCAGAGTGCTCTGGTAAACACCATTCCTCTTTGGAAGAGCCAGATGGTGCTGGCCCTGGGCCTGGCCAACAGCGAAGAAGCTGTCAAGGCTCAAAGAGCCGTATCCGATGCCACCAATGATCTGTTAAAGAAGAATGCGGAAGCTCTCAAGCAGACTACCGTAGGCGTGGCCAAAGAATCGGAGAGAGGTATAGTTGATATAGAGACTCTTCAGGAAACCAACAGAAAGCTTATCGAGACCATCGACGAGGTACTGGTTATTCAGAAAGAAGGCCACGAAAAACGTCAGGCTGCCGAAGTGGAGCTGGCTAAAATCGAAGGCGAGCTGAAGGCTAAACTGCTGGAAACAAGAGGCTAAACAAGACTTACATAAAATAGAAGGGGACTCAGTTGATTGATTCCCCTTTTAGCTTGTCAAAATTCAGCCCGAAAGACTTCCGTTGGTGCGGAATGGACTTGCAGTCAAAAAGTGCACCAATGAAATTGGTGCGGGAAGGGGCCGATTGCTCGAATCCGCACCAATTTTTGATGATTTCATTGGTGTAAAAGTGGGCCTTTGCCTGATTCCGCACCAAAAACCCCTTAAAGTATTGGTGCGGATTTGTGGTTTCCGCCGGATGTGCACCAATGAAGAAGCGGAGGCTTTACAACACACTGTAAAAAGAAGGAAAGAGAGGCCGCAGCCTCTCTTTCCTATAAAATAAACTGTTTCTAAAGCTCGAGCTAATAACCAACACCCTCCTACAGCCTTATATCTCCCTGAGCCAGTATGGCGGAGTCGCCGCCTACTCTGATTTTGCAGAGGTTTTCGCTGCCCGGGAGAGCTTCTATGCTGCTCAAAATGAGAGAGGGCCTGCCCATCTTTTCTCCTTGGATAAAGGTGCAGCTGTCTCCCCCCTTGACGAAGCCGTTGAGATAGCCATAGTAGGTCAGGGCTCCGTTGGAGGTTCCCGTGGCGGCTTCCTCGTCTATATCGTAGAGGGGAGCGAAGTTTCTCACATGGCAGGTTGCGTCGTCTCCCTCCAAGGTAAAGGCGTGAACTCCTGTAACCTCATATCGCTCCGAAAGCTCCGACAAAGCTTTCATGTCTGGTTCCAAGGCCTCCAAATCCGCCAATGTAGCTACAGGCATCATTATGTCGGGAAGTCCTGTGGAGATGAGCTGAGGCTTCATGGTAACACCCTTGGATACCTGTTCTTCATAGTCGGAACCCATTACCTTGTAAAGCTCCGTCAGCTTACCTGCCTCCGAGATTTCCCGTATGAGCTGAGGAGCTGCCATATCCATGAGAACAAAGCCATCTTTTATCTCTATTTCCAAATCTCCCGCCAGGGTATGATTTATATATTTTCCGCCGTCGCTAACTAAGCCTTCTGCTAAAAGGGCCTTAAAGGAGCCTACTGTGGCGTGGCCGCACAAATCCACCTCAGCTGCGGGAGTGAAATACCTTATGTTGAAATGTCCGTCGCCTAAAACCTTGATAAAGGCCGTCTCCGAGTACCTCAGCTCTGCGGCTGTCTTTACGCATATTTCATCCGAAGGGAAATCTGCTCCCTCAGGTAGGATAACTACGCCGGCGGGGTTGCCTCCGAAGACTTCCGTAGTGAAAGCGTCTACTATATAAAATTTCATTTTCTACCTCCTAAAATCTGATAACATTTAAAATTATTCGTCAAAGGCCACCGTATTTAGAGAAGCCTTCTTGTGATGACAGCATAACACATAAGACTTGAAAAAGCAAAGAGATATATGTTAGAATAACCGTGGAAAACTGTTCTCACATGTAAGATAGAAAGGGTTTTTGGTAGGGATAAAATGGATATTAAGAATTGCTACAGGTTATTGGGTTTGAGGCCGGGAGCGCCTATGGATCAGGTGCACAAGGCCTATCAGGAAAGGGTGGAAAGGTTGAAGCTGTCCGATTACAGCGATGACCCTGAATATGTGTCCTTGAAATTGGCTGAGCTTAGGAATGCCATGAATGCCATAACAGGAGGCAGGTTTACAGGACAGGTTAAGACGGCGAAGACTTCTGCAGCTCGGTCGGTAAATGAAAACAGGGAGCAAGGGACTCCTGTGGATACCTTGACTGCCGTGGCCACCAAGGTGGCTGACAGAGCCAAAACAGCAACCCAACAAGAGGTAATCATCGGTTTTGCGGGACTGGTTTTCCTCATAATTCTTATGACCGGTATGATAGGCTCTTGCCGGTCAATGGGCTACGATGACTCCTATGACTATTACCAAAGCGAAGCCTACGAGGAATTTCAGGAAAATATGGAAAAGATAGCTTCCCGAGCAGAAAGCTATGATTATATGGATAATTTGGGAAAAACTGACCATTCCGCAAAGGTCGATTACGATGTGGGAGACAGCGATGTCTATGTGGAAAACGCAGAATTGGCCGATGCCTTGGGCATAGATGATCTGGAAGCCTTGATTACCGGATTGACCTCTGATGAGGACTTTTACTGGGTCGAAAGCGACTATGAAATATCCAAGGTGCTTATGGATTTTGTGAAGGCACCGGGTTATGAAACTGTGGCAGGGCATATTAATAAATATACCGGAGATCCCATAACCGACTACAGAGGATATATGCAGTACATAATAGCCGTAGTAGAGAGTGAGAACGAGAGATAAGACTATTACTCCGAAAAGAGAATTTTATAAAATATGAAAAAAATTGATTTGACCCCTCTCCGTTGGGAAAATGGAAAGCTGGTCCTCTTGGATCAGACCAAGCTTCCCGGAGAGGAAGCATACATAGAGATAGAGACTAAAGAGGATATAAGGGAAGCCATATACAGGCTAAAGGTTAGAGGGGCTCCTGCTATAGGTGTGGCGGCTGCCTACGGACTTTACGTTTCCGTGCGGGACCTCCAAGGAGATGCTCCTGACTTCAAAGAGCATGTAAAACAGGTGGCGGAATATATAAATGCTGCTCGCCCTACAGCCGTGAATCTTTCATGGGCCTTGGAGAGGTGCTTGCGAGCTTTGGAAAATGCTTCCGGGGCTGTAGAAGGCCTGAAGGAAGTCCTCCTTTACGAAGCTGAGCAGATAAGGAAAGAGGATGAAGAGGCCTGCTATGCCATGGGGCAGCTGGGACTCAGCCTGCTCAAGCCGGGCATGGGAATCTTGACCCATTGCAACGCGGGAACTATAGCCACGGCAAAATACGGCACCTGCCTGGCACCCATATATTTGGGAGAGGAGCAGGGCTATGACTTTAAGGTTTTTGCTGATGAAACAAGGCCTTTGCTTCAAGGGGCTCGCCTCACATCCTGGGAACTCAACCGAGCCGGAATCGACGTGACCTTGATATGCGACAATATGGCGGCTTCTGTCATGAAAAAGGGCTGGATTGATGCTGTAGTGGTTGGCTGTGACAGAATGGCAGCCAACGGAGACGGAGCAAACAAGATAGGAACCTCCGCTGTGGCTATTTTAGCCAAGGAATACGGAATCCCCTTCTATATGTTCGTGCCCACGTCTACCATAGATATGGATACGGCTACGGGCGACGATATCCATATAGAACTGAGAGACGGTGAAGAAATCTATAAGATGTGGTATGAAAAGGATATGGCTCCTGAAGGAATTAAAACCTACAACCCTTCCTTCGATGTGACCGACCACAGATACATAACTGCTGTTATTACGGAGAAGGGCATAGTGAGGCCGCCCTTTGACCTTAACCTTAAAAAATTATTCGAATAAACAGATTGCGAGAAAATATTTATGTCTGAACAACGAGGCTTTATAGCAAAATATGCCAAAGTATTTGTCGGTGTGGCTGTGCTCTGCGGAGCCATGTCCGGTTCCTTGGGAGCTCTGATATCGGCACCATCCATGGCCATAGGCTTTTGGAGACTGACCTTGGCACTGCCCTTTTTCCTCATACCGGTTTTCGCCAAAAAAGATATGAGGGAAAGCCTCTTTTCCATATCGCGGAAGAACCTTATTTGGTGTTTTTTGTCCGGCCTTTTTCTCTTCGGCCATTTTGCCGCATGGTTTACTGCCGTAAAGACCACCAATGTATCAAGTGCAGCGGTTTTGGCATCCCTCCACCCCTTGGTGGTTCTGCTCATAACCGTCTTCATATACAGAAAGAAGGTTTCCTGGAAATCCGTGGCTGCTATCGTTTTGGCTCTCATAGGAGGGGCTGTAATAATGGGGGCGGACTTGAGCACCTTTTCCGGAGGCTGCTTGGAAGGCAATCTTTGGGCATTCTTGGGCGGCATGTTCATGGGTATATATTTTGCTATCGGTGGCAATGTGAGGAAAGAGGTTCACGGCAGTGTCTATGTATCTCTTGTATTTTTTAGCTGCTGGATGTTCTTTGCCATAGGTGTACTGGCTACAGGAACTCCTATAGTGGGGTACCCTACCATGGATTTTGTACGCATAATAGCCATGACCCTTATATGTCAGATAGGCTCCCATGCCGTTTGGAATCTTTGCTTGGGAAATGTGAGCTCTCTCTATGTTTCCACCTGGGAGGCGGGAGATCCGGTATTTTCTACGCTCATAGCCGTGGTTCTTGTAAAACAGATCCCATCATCTTTTGAAATTGTAGGCTGCGCCATAGTGGTGACGGCTCTCCTCCTGTATAATAAGTTTGAAAGGGAAAGCGATGTATAAAGTAAAGCTGCAATCCTTTGAGGGACCCTTCGACCTGTTGGTATATCTCATAGAAAATGCGGAAATGAGCATATATGATATTCAGATAAGCCAGATAACAGGCCAATATTTAGATTATATAAAGGCCATGGAGGAGCAGGACATAGTAGTAACCCAGGACTTCATGGTGCTTGCAGCCTCTCTCATAGAGATAAAGTCCAAGATGATTTTGCCTCGAATAAATTCCGAGGACAGTACCTTTACAGAAGAAGATCCCAGGACGGAGCTTATGGAAAGGTTGTTGGAATATAAGCGGTTTAAGCTGGCTGGAGAGATTTTGCGGGAGAAAGAGGAAAGAGGACTTTTGGTGTTTGAAAAGCCTCAGGAGGATATCTCCGAATATCTGGACAATCCGGATGAATATTTGAGCCTTGATATCAAGTCCTTTGCAAAGGCCTTTAACCTGTTTATAGCAAAGAAACAAAAGGTGGAGGCGGTTAGAAAGCATTACACCAGAATAGAGAGAGAGCGGTCCACCATGGAAAGCCGAATAAGGTCTATATTGCACGCTGTAAGAGAAAGGCTGGAAAGGGTATTCAGCTTTAAGGAGCTCATACCAGACAGGAAAAACAGATACGATATAGTGGTTACCTTCATTTCTCTTTTGGAAATGGCCAAGGAGAGAGTTATAAAGGTGGAGCAGAATGCCACTTATGGAAACATACAGGTATCCGCCGGAGACAGAGTTGGAGAAGACAAGGTATTGGAAAAATACAAGGAGGGTGCAGAACCCGGGGAGGTATTACAGTAGATGGGAAGCAGAAAAATTATAAAATCGGCCTTGGAAACCATGATGTTCGTCTGGGGTCAACCCTTGGAGGCCAAGGCTGCCGCTGATGTTTTGAACATTACCAAGCAGGAAGCTGTGGACTGCTTCAGAGAACTTAAAGAGGAATACCTCCAGGAAAACAGAGGCATAGTCGTACGAGAGATAAACGGCGCTTTCCAATTTGCCACTAAGGAGGAAAACGCCGAGTATGTGGAGAGATTGTGCACTCCCGTGAAAGCTAAAAAACTTTCCCAGTCGGCCTTGGAGGTGCTGGCCATCGTGGCCTACAGACAGCCTGTAACAAAGGGTGAAATAGAGGCTATCAGAGGAATAAAGTGTGACAGAGTTATGGAAGGCCTCATGTCCAAGGAGCTTGTAACCGCCGTAGGCCGTTCCAACGGCATAGGCAGACCGGTGCTCTACGGTACAACAGACACATTCCTAAAGAATTTCGGTTTTTCCTCAATTAAGGATTTGCCGGAAATAGAAGATATTGAAAGCGCAATAAACATAGATGTGGACGCTTTGGAGGAAGGCGATGGAGTGGCTGAAGGCCAGCTTTCCTTCGAGTTATAATTCCGTCTTAAAGAAAGGACAAAAATGCGAATAAATAAATATATATCCCAGGCCGGTGTGGCCAGCAGGCGGCAGGCCGATAAGCTGGTGGAAAACGGAGCTGTGAAAATCAACGGCGCCGTAATGAGGGAACCGGGCTACGACGTTCAGGATGGCGACAGAGTTGAAATAAATGGCAGGCCCATAGGCTCCATGGAAAAAAAGGAATATGTTTTGGTCAATAAACCTCTTGGGGTTATTACATCCGCCAAGGACGAGCAGGACAGGCCTACGGTTATGGAGCTGGTGAAGGACATCGATGCCAGGCTGTTTCCTGTGGGAAGACTGGATTTTAACACATCGGGAGCCCTGCTCATGACCAATGACGGGGATATTGCCTATCGCCTAGCCCATCCGAGGCATCAGGTATATAAGACCTATATAGCCAGAGTGTCGGGAGTGGTTTCCAAGGAAAAGCTTTGGGAGCTGAGAAAAGGCGTAGATATAGGCGGCTATAAAACCCTGCCTGCTCGCGTCAGCATAGTGAAGGGCACGAAAAACTCCACCATACTGGAGATTTCCATAAGCGAGGGAAAAAACAGACAGGTGAGAAAGATGTGCAAGGCCGTGGGTAATCCTGTTCAGGATTTGGAAAGGGTGGCCATAGGTGAAATAAGGCTGGGCCATCTGCAGACGGGCCACTACAGAAAGCTGACGGCCAAGGAGCTGGAGTTTTTGAAGGGCCTTTAAATTCGGTAAACAAACAATAGAAGAAAAATGTTGTTCACCATGGGAGGGAAATACTAGCCCTCCTTTTTTAATAAAATTTTATAAAATCATCTTGACGAATTGATATCAAAATGATATCATTAAGATACCAAGAAAGGGGGCATATATATGCAAGAGAAAATTTTAAATAATAGAAAAAACGGAATGCTGATGTTAATGATTTTTTTGACTTTGCTGATTTTGGCCTTGGTTGCCATAGTGTTCGGAGCCATTGGAAATGCTGATGGAGAAGCGATATGGGCTTTGATTGTACCGGGAATCGTATGGTTTACTTTAGGATGGATTCCTTTTGCAGGGCTTAAAATCGTTAAACCGCAGGAGGCTTTGGTGCTGACGCTTTTCGGTAAGTATGTAGGAACCATAAGAGAAGAAGGCTTCTATTTTGTGAATCCCTTCTGTACAGCTGTAAATCCGGCTGCAGGAACCAAGCTCAATCAGAGTAAAGACGTAAATTCGGGGAAACAGCCCTCTGAGTCCTTAGAAGCGGCTATGGGAACTGCAAGGGAATTGATGAGCAAAAAAATCTCTCTAAAGGTGATGACTCTCAACAACAACAGACAGAAAATCAACGACTGTCTTGGTAATCCTGTGGAAATAGGCATCGCCGTAATGTGGCGTGTGACGGATACGGCAAAGGCTGTATTCAATGTAGACAACTATAAAGAATACCTTTCCCTCCAGTGCGACGGAGCTCTGAGAAACATTGTGAGGATATATCCTTATGATGTGGCCAACAATGTTGATACTACAGGGGACGGCGTAGCTGATGAAGGCTCCCTCAGAGGGTCAAGCGAAGTGGTAGCGGCAAGGATAAGAGAAGCGATACAGGAAAAGGTGGCAGATGCGGGACTGGAAATCATCGAAGCGAGGATAACCCACCTGGCCTATGCTCCGGAAATAGCTGCTGTTATGCTGCAAAGACAACAGGCATCAGCTATAATCGATGCCAGAAAGATGATTGTGGACGGAGCTGTGGGAATGGTGCAGATGGCCTTGGAAAAGCTAAACGGAGAAGGCATCGTAGACTTAGACGAGGAGAGAAAAGCGGCCATGGTGTCAAATCTGCTGGTAGTCCTCTGCGGCAACAGAGATGCACAGCCCATAGTCAACAGTGGAAGCCTTTATTAAGCTGTAAGGAGAATTTAGAAAGGAGGGAACATGGCAGAAAAGAAACAAGTGCCGCTTAGAATTTCGGCAAAGCTTTTTGAAGCCTTGAGCGCCTGGGCGGAAGACGATTTTCGCTCCGTTAACGGACAGATAGAGTACCTCCTGACGGAGTGTGTCAAGCAGAGAAAAAAGAACGGCAAATATGTAGGCGAAGAAATAGATGCACCCTTGGATATAGACATATAAATAAAATATAAAGGGGATCCTGATATAGAAAAACAGCTTGCGAAAATCGCAAGCTGTTTTTCTTAAAAGATGTATTAGTAATTATCGTGTTTGCAAATTAAATTACTTTCTCTTGAATTCCTTAGGTGTTACGCAAGTACCGGAAGCTCTTGCTACAACGATGGGTTCTTCAAGGAAGTCGGCAGCGGAAGCGTTGATATCCTTTCTGGAAACTACAACCTTTCTTGCTTCGAAAACCATGTGTCTGGAGGTGTTACCGATCTTATCGATTTCGCCGTAAGCTTCGATATAGTCTCCTGCATAGGTAGGTGCTAAAAACTCAACGCTGTCATAAGCGCAGAAGAGCCCTTCGTCTCCGTCTAACTTGATGAGCAATTCTGTAGCCACGTCTCCGAAGAGGTGAACCATGTGAGCTCCGTCAACTAATTCTCCGCCGTAGTGAGCGTCCTTTGCAGACATTCTAAGTCTCAATAATGAGGTGATTTTTTCTTCAGCCATTTTTCTTTTCTCCTTTTCAACGTCAATTAAGTTATAAAAACAACTCTGAAGTCTTAAAATATATGTTGCAAAAGCCGTGCCAATGGTATATCATATAAAAATACACCCAAACGAACCGATTTAGGTTCACAACTGGAAGGAGCGAACCGATAATGTCAAAATATGGATCGAAGAGAGTTCTTGAACCGAAGCACGTACTACCCACCTCCGCTTGGAAGCTGGATAACAGCAGAAATATAGAATCCGACGAGCTCAGAGTATCTATAAAGAGAATACACCTTGAAGGCACAAGTTTCAAGCAGATTTGTACCGAATTGAACTATAACGAGGAAAAAATAAAGCAGACCATCATAGATATAGTCATCAGAAGAGGTAAGCTCCACAATCCGGTTACGGATACGGGAGGCTTGATTTTAGGTGTAATTGACTACATAGGAGAGGACTATGATAATCACAGGGGATTGAAGGTGGGAGATATGGTTATATGCAACGCCTCCTCTGCATCCTTTCCCTTGCATATAGAAAATATAGAAGCTATAAATTACGCCTTCAACCAGATAGAAGCCACAGGATATGCCATATTGCATGAAAGGATAAATATCGTAAAGGTAGAAGATGAGACGCCGGAGGACCTGCTCATGTTTGTCCTGGACGAATCCGGTACTTTTCTGAAGCTCCACGATATTTTGGATGACCAGAAAAGGTTTCTCATAGTAGGCAACAACATAATAACCAATCTGGTCTTCGGCTATGTAATCAGAAGAAAGCTGGGAGATGAGTGCGAAATAATATGTCTTTTAGATAAAAAGACGGATATCAGAATCACCGGCGGCGGTATAGACAGGCTGTCTGCAAAGGTTTTCAACCGGATTCATTTCCTCGATATTCTTAAGCCTATGGAGTGCATTGAAAAGCTCAATTTGGATGCCTTGGTGGATCTGTCCGTAAACTGTGCCGAAATACCGGGAGCCGAGACCATAAACATCTTGGCCACCAAGGAGGGAGGCACGGTTCTATTTGCCAACCTGATAAATAATCTGAACATTGCCCTCTACATAACCGAGTCCATATCCAAGCCCTTGGAGGTAAGAAGTGCGGAAGGCTATGTTAAAGGCTATGATTCTTTCGACCTGGATCTGGTACGGGAAATAAGCGAATATTTCAAAGGGGCCACCATTGTCAAGGTGGATAGAGGAACTCCGGAGGAAGAGATGGAGAGCCCGTACAGCCGCGCGCTGATGGAAAACAGTATTTCTGAGGACTTGGTCTTTAAAAGCAAGGCTATGAGGCGAGTTCTGGAGGAAGTCCTCAAGGTGGCCAAGTACGACTGTAACGTGATAATATTCGGAGAAACCGGCGTAGGAAAAGAGAAGATTGCCAACCTGATACAGAAAAACAGCGACAGAAAGATGCAGTCCTTCGTGAAGATAAACTGCGGAGCCATATCTCCCAACCTTATAGAATCGGAGTTCTTCGGCTATGAAAAAGGAGCCTTTACAGGAGCCGACAGCGGCGGCAAGAAAGGCTATTTTGAAATGGCCAACAACGGCGTCATGTTCCTGGATGAAATAGGAGAGCTTCCCATGGAGATGCAGGCCAAGCTACTCAGGGTCATTCAGGATGGAGAGTTTTACAGAGTGGGCGGAACCAGGCCGGTAAAAACCAACGTGAGGATAGTTTCCGCCACCAACAGGGATTTGGAAACTCTCGTAGAGGAAGGCGGCTTCCGCAGAGACCTTTACTACCGCTTGAATGTGGTGGCCATAAGAATACCTAACCTGGCTGAGAGACCTGAGGATATAATGCCTCTGGCGCTCCACTTCCTCGCCAAGTATTCGAAAAAGTTTAAGATTTCCCGAGGCATAACTGATTCAGCCTTGGAGCACTTGGCCCAGATGGAGTGGCCGGGCAACATTCGAGAACTGGAAAATACGGTGCAGCGTCTAATGATAAGTGCCAAAGGCGAGGACATAAGCCTGATGGATGTTGTAGGGGGGGCTGTCGATGAATACTTGGGCGATGATGTGGGCCGGGGCTACGGGCGTGCAGGTAGGGCCGAAGGAACCGGCGTGGAGATGAACCTGCAGCAGGCCGTAGACGAATATGAAAAGGGCCTGATCAAATACGCTTGTGAAAAATACGGCTCTACCAGGAAAGCGGCTAAAGCCATTGGAATAAGCCAAACTCAGCTGGTAAGAAAGAAAAAGAAATATGATATAGGGAAAGGTGAACCTGTTTAGGTTCACCTTTTTTGATGTGAAACGATAACGGTTCAGAAACCGGCTGCGGACATTGGAAAATTAGGAAAGGGATTTTGGCATAAATTTTGCTTCGTATAGAGCTTCGGATAGAAAAGATACTTTGCTTAGACAGAGTATATATAAAAAAGGAGAAAAAAGTATGGAATTCAAAAAAGGTGACATTTACGGAACTCACAGAGTTATCGAGCCCAAGGGCGTGCTTCCTCAGCCCGCCGACAAAGTGGACAATAACATGGAGATATACGATAACGAGGTTCTTATCGACGTATCCACGTTAAACATAGACTCCGCTTCCTTTACGGAAATTGAGAAAAGAGCCGGTGGTGACGAAGAAGAAATCAAAAAAATCATCATGAACATTGTGGAGACTACGGGAAAGCACAAGAATCCTTGGACAGGCTCCGGCGGAATGCTCATAGGAAGAGTTGCCGCAGTAGGCCCCAACTATGTGGGAGAGCTGAAAAAAGGCGACAAGATTGCCACATTGGTATCCCTTTCCCTGACACCGCTGAAAATCGACGAGATTCACGAAATCAGAGCTGACATCGACCAGGTCGACGTAAAGGGACAGGCTATCCTTTTCCAGTCAGGTATCTATGCAAAGCTTCCTAAGGACATCCCTCAGACTCTTGCATTATCCGTATTAGACGTAGCAGGAGCTCCTGCCCAGACTGCTAAAATCTGCAAGCCCGGAGATACAGTTGTAATCTTAGGCGGAGGCGGAAAATCCGGTATCCTCTGCTGCTGGCAGGCAAAGAAGCAGGTCGGCATAAACGGAAATGTTATCTGCGTTGACGGCTTCAAGAAATCCATCAACAGAGCTATGTCCGTAAACTGCGCCGATGAATACCTGGTACTTAACGCAACTGATGCGGTAGGTATGTACAACGAAATCATGGATGCTACAGAGGGCAAACTGGCTGACGTAGTTATCAATGTAGTAAATATCCCTAACACTGAAATGGCTTCCATACTGGCATGCAAGGACAACGGAATCGTTTATTTCTTCTCCATGGCAACCAGCTTCACAAAGGCTGCTTTAGGTGCTGAAGGAGTGGGCAAGGACGTAAACATGCTCATCGGAAACGGATACACTAAGGGACATGCTGAGGTGGCTCTCCAGATTTTGAGAGAAGACGAAAGAATCAGAAACCTCTTCGCCCAGCTTTACGCATAAGTATAGAGAAAAATATTATTCATACCCGACAGATATAAGCGTTTTCACTTGAAAATCTGTATGGGATGTTATATAATTATCGTAGTGTTTTATGCATAAAACAGAGGCATGAAATATGAATAAAATTATTCTATAGGAGGAATAGAAAAATGAAAAAAGGATGTCCTTATGGTACACACAGAGTAATTTCCCCAAAGGGAGTGTTACCGCAGCCTGCTGATGTTATCGATAACAACATGGAGATTTATGACAACGAGGTTCTCATCGATGTTAAAACCTTAAATGTTGACTCTGCCTCTTTCACAGAAATCGTAAGACGTTCTTGCGATGGTAAGAAGCCCGCTGATATTACCGATCCGGCAGACATTGAAAAGATCAAAGAATGCATGCTTGGCATCGTTGCCAAAGCCGGTAAGCACAAGAACCCTTGGACAGGTTCCGGCGGAATGCTCATAGGAACAGTTGCTGAGGTTGGTCCCGCTTATGTAGGAGACTTAAAGCCCGGCGATAAGATTGCTACTTTAGTATCTCTGTCCCTTACTCCCTTAGTAATCGACGAAATCATCGCAATGAGACCTGCTATCGACCAGGTAGACATTAAGGGTAAGGCCATCTTATTCCAGTCAGGTATCTATGCAAAGCTTCCTGAAGATATGGAAGAAGGCTTAGCATTATCTGCTCTTGACGTAGCCGGCGCACCTGCACAGGCTGCAAAACTGGTTCAGTCAGGACAGAAGGTTCTCGTTATCGGTGGCGGCGGAAAGTCCGGTCTCCTCTGCTTATATGAAGCAAAGAAGAGAGCAGGCGTTACAGGCTTGGTAGCTTGCGCTGCAGGCTCCGCAAAATCAGAACAGAGAGCAAAAGACCTCAACTTAGCTGACGTATACTTCCACATGGACGCTACAGATGCTGTAGGTATGTACAACAAGGCTATGGAATTAACCAACGGAGAGCTTTTCGACGTAGTTATCAACTGCGTATCCATCGAAAACACAGAAATGGCTTCCGTACTTGCTTGCAAGGATGAAGGTACAGTTTACTTCTTCTCCATGGCAACCAGCTTCACAAAGGCTGCTTTAGGTGCAGAAGGCGTTGGTAAAGACGTTAACATGATCATCGGAAACGGATACACTAAGGGACATGCTGAGATCACTCTTCAGTGCCTGAGAGAACACGAAGGCTTGAAGAAGTTATTCAGAGAGATGTACGCATAATAAAAAAATATTTGTTCGCAGGCCCACACCGGGCTTGCGGGCAAAAGGGTAAAACCTATTGAAATATTAAAGGAGAAATATAATGGCAAGAAGAAATTGGAAAGACATCCCTTTGTTCAAGGATGTTACTGACGAGCAGTGGAATGACTGGCATTGGCAGGTTGCTAACAGACTTTCCACAGTAGAGGAAATAGCACAGGTTGTTAACCTCAACGAAAAGGAAAGAGAAGACATTGAAAAGGTAATGGGCGGATTCCGTGTAGGTATCACTCCTTACTATGCTTCCCTCATGGATCCCGATGATCCGAGAGATCCTGTAAGAATGCAGGCTGTTCCTACTCTGTTGGAAATGCACAGATCCGACGCTGATGACTTAGACCCTCTTCACGAGGATGCTGACTCCCCGGCTCCCGGACTTACTCACAGATATCCTGACAGAGTACTCTTCTTAATCACTGACCAGTGCTCCATGTACTGCAGACACTGCACAAGAAGAAGACTTGCAGGTGAAACTGACGGTGCAAGATCAAGAGATGACATCAACGCATGTATCGAATACATCAGAAAGACTCCTCAGGTTAGAGACGTACTTCTTTCCGGCGGAGACGCTCTCTGCGTTGAAGATGAAACCTTAGAATACATCATTTCCGAACTGAGAAAGATTGACCACGTTGAAATCGTAAGAATCGGTTCCAGAACTCCTGTAGTTCTTCCTCAGAGAATTACTCCTGAGCTCTGCGCACTTCTTAAGAAGTATCATCCTATCTGGCTCAACACTCACTTCAACCATCCTCAGGAACTCACTGAAGAGGCTGCAAAGGCTTGCCAGATGCTGGCAGACGCAGGTATCCCTCTCGGAAACCAGTCCGTACTCTTAAGAGGCGTAAACGACTGCAAGCACATCATGAGAGATCTGGTGCACAAGCTGGTTAAGAACAGAGTAAGACCTTACTACATCTACATCTGCGACCTGTCCATGGGTATCGAACACTTCAGAACTTCCGTATCCAAGGGTATCGAAATCATCGAAGGTCTCAGAGGACATACTTCCGGTTATGCAGTTCCTACTTTCGTAGTTGACGCTCCCGGCGGTGGCGGAAAGACTCCTGTAATGCCTCAGTACATCATTTCTCAGACTCCTCACAAGGTGATCCTGAGAAACTACGAGGGTATTATCACCACTTACACAGAGCCTCAGCTTCCTGATCTTCCTTGCAACTGCGACTACTGCACAGGCAAGAAGACCTACAAGTACCAGGGCGTTTCCGCTCTCGGCGAAGGACCTGAAATCAAGACCATCGAACCTGCAAACTTAGCAAGACACGAGAGAAACAAACACTAATAGGTTCATAGAAAATCATAAAATCACTCTTAGGGAGATCTGCAAATTAGGTCTCCCTAAGGTATGATTAAACGGCGGGTCAGAAAGATATGTTTTAAAAAGGAGTATTTTATGGCCTTAATGTCAGAACTTGCAAAGAAATACAGAACACTTTCCATCGTAGGCATGGCCAAGAATGCCGGAAAGACCACGGCTCTCAATTATCTCATAGAAGAAGCCATGGACGAAGGCATAAGGCTGGGAATCACATCCACAGGCCGCGACGGAGAAACACAAGACTTAGTAACAGGAACGGAAAAACCAAGAGTTTATCTGGACCGGGACACCATAGTTTCGGTACCTGCTCAGCTTTATCAGTTGGCGGATGCAGGTTTGGAAATACTGAAGAGGACACCCTATTCCACAGCCATCGGGGAGCTCCTCCTGTGCCGTGTGGCAGATGCGGGCTATGTGCAGATTGCAGGCCCTGTAGCTACAGCAGACACTAAAAAAATGTGTCAGGAAATGTTTGAAATGGGCTGTGAACTCATAATGATCGACGGAGCTATAGACAGAAAATCCATAGCATCACCGGAAACCTCCGATGCGATTATCTTAGCCACGGGTGCGGTACTTTCCCGCTCCATGAAAAAAGTAGTAGAGGATACGGCGCATATTGTCACCCTCTATAGCACTCCTGAAATGGAGGAATCTATTGAGAGAAAACTCATAGAGGAAAATATCTTTGAAGATAAGGTTATGCTCATCAGCAAGGATGGCCAATTGAAGAAACTCAACTTGGTAACAGGCTTGGGAGCTTCCCGTTTCATCGACGAGGCCATAGATGAGGATACTACACATATATTTGTACCCGGTGCCTTCACCAACAGCGTAATAGCCGATATAAGCCCTAAAAAGCTGAAACAGGTAACCTTCGTACTGAAGGACCCCACAAAAATTTTCATAAACAGTATGGATTGGGGCATTTTGCGAAAGAAGGGCTTCAAGGTCAAGGTTCTTAAGAACATTGAGATTGCAGCCATTACGGTGAACCCTTGGGCTCCGGCAGGGTACTCCTTTGAGGCGGAGGCCCTGGTTAACACCATGAAGCAGGCCTTGCCTGAAATCCCCATTGTGGATGTTAGGATGTAAGCGTTATGAAATTAGGAAAAAACAGACGACTTGCCAATGTGAAGACGAGACATGAGACGGGATTGGATTACGTCATGCAAAACATGGACGTCCTCACGCTATACGGAAGGAAGATTTTAAAGGACTGCCAGCCCTTTTATCCGGGAGAGGAAGAAGAGCTGAAGCAGGAGCTTTCCAAAGTGGAAACCATGGTAAAATTCTATGAAGAAAAGCCCAAGTCCACGGAAAGCATCCAGGAGATTTTTATGGAGGTGAAGGAAAGCTCAACCACCATAAGCAGGGCAGCCGACCATACTCTTTCCGAAATAGAAATTTACGAGATAAAATCCCTGCTGCTTCAAATGCTGCAGCTTAAGAAGCTTACAGATGAGGAGGATATTCCTCAGGATTACCTGCTGGAATCCACCGAGGAGCTCTTGGACGAACTGGATCCCAGAGGGGACAGAATAAACACCTTCTATATATACGACCAGTTTTCCGAAAAGCTGACAGAGTTTCGAAAGAGAAAGCGGGAATTGGAGCTGGATATCCGCCGAGAGCAGAAGGAGAAGAGGGAAGAAGTCCGCAAGGAATTCGGTGTAAACCTGACTCCTAAATTCGACATAGTGGTTTCAAAGTCCAATCCTGATTTTGAAAAAATTAAAGCCATCGAAGCCTTGGAGGTGGTGGATCAGGATTACCTGTCCGTCACATTTCAGCTTAAGGCCACAGAGGAAATATTCGCCTATATAAAGGAAATGGAAGCCTTAAATGAGGCCATAGATCAGGAGGAAGAGGTTATCAGAAAGGCCCTTTCTCTGAAAATAGCGGCTCACGGTGATGTGCTGCTCAGAAACTGCGGCAGAATCGGCAGATTGGATATAGCCATAGCCAAGGCTGTCTACGCAAAGAAGCATAACTGCACCAAACCGGAGATAGCTGATGACCATGTTATCATCATAGAAGAAGGCAGAAACCTTCAGGTTGAAAATATTCTTAAGGGCAAGGGAAAGAAATACTGTCCCGTGTCCATCAGCTTAGAACAGGGTGTCACCTGTATAACGGGAGCCAACATGGGAGGAAAAACCATATCCCTAAAGCTTTCGGGACAGGTTCCCATCTTGGCTCAGTACGGCTTCTTTGTTCCGGCAAAGCGGGCCGTAGTAGGACTTTCCAACTACATCCAGATTTTAATAGGCGATAGCCAGTCCGTGGAGAGAGGGCTTTCCTCCTTCGGTTCGGAAATGGAAGAGCTGAAGGAAATCTTGGATAACAGCGTGGAGAGAACCATAATTCTCATAGACGAGATAGCAAGCGGTACCAACCCCATAGAAGGCTTGGCGCTCACCCGTTCCGTGGTGGACTATCTCATCGAAAAACCGTATATTTCCCTGATCACGACTCATTTTGAGACGGTGACCGAGACGGAAGGCGTAATCAATATGCAGGTAAGAGGACTGGCAGATGCGAATTTCGAACTTCTGGATCGTGAAATCAAATACGCAAACAGGCGTGACAGGATAAATATAATATCGAAATACATGGACTACCGTCTGTGCAGAGTAGAAAAGCAAGGGGAAGTACCTAAAGATGCTCTCAATATTGCAAAGATGCTTGGAATAAGCTCGGAGATAATAGAGGGAGCTAAAAAATATATCAAGTGAGGAGAAAAAGGATGAAAAGTAAATTAAATCTTGACCCTAAGATTGTAGACAGTGCGCGTACTCATGCGGCCAACATCGCCCATGATATGCAGGATTTCATTTCCAGACACACTACAGTTTCCACAGAGAGAACAATCTTGAGACTCTTAGGGATTGACGGTGTGGATGACGTAGACAATCCATTACCTAACGTTGTGGTAGACCAGATCAAAGAAGCAGGCGGTCTGCCTACAGGTGTTGCTTACTGGATTGGAAACGCTATGGTTCAGACAGGAAAGACACCCCAGGAGATCGCTGAAGAAATCGGTGCGGGAAAGCTGGAAATCACCAAGCTTCCTACTTGCCCCCAGGCAGAAGCCGAAGCAGCAATCATGCCTATCGTTCACGAGACTTTAAAGAAGATTAAAGCTCAGACAGCCAACAGAAAGGAATTTCTGGAAAGACTTGGCGAAGGCAGAGAACCTTACCTCTACGTAATCGTTGCTACAGGTAACATCTATGAGGACGTAGTACAGGCTCAGGCTGCTGCAAGACAGGGTGCTGACATCATCGCTGTAATCAGAACTACAGCTCAGTCCCTCCTCGACTATGTACCTTACGGTGCTACTACAGAAGGTTTCGGAGGAACCTATGCTACTCAGGAAAACTTCAGAATCATGAGAAAGGCTTTAGACCAGGTTGGAGAAGAAGTAGGCAGATACATCAGACTTTGTAACTATTCCTCTGGAATGTGCATGCCTGAAATCGCTGCTATGGGAGCTCTTGAAAGACTCGATGTTATGCTCAATGACGCCATCTATGGTATCCTCTTCAGAGACATTAACATGCAGAGAACTCTCGTAGACCAGTTCATGTCCAGAGTAATCATCGGCTACTGCGGCATCATCTTTAACTCCGGTGAAGATAACTACCTTACTACAGACGATGCTTATGAAGCTGCACATACAGTAACCGCTTCCCAGTTCATCAACGAACAGTTTGCTGTTTTGGCTAAGATTCCCGAAGAGCAGATGGGTCTCGGCCACGCTTTCGAAATGGATCCCGGCACAGAAGACGGATTCCTCTTTGAATTATCTCAGGCTCTTATGGCAAGAGAAATCTTCCCTAAGGCCAGACTTAAATACATGCCTCCTACAAAGTTCATGACAGGAAACATTTTCAAGGGTCATGTTCAGGATGCTTTGTTTAACCTTATCGCTGTATGGACAGGTCAGTCCCTGCAGTTATTGGGTATGCTGACAGAAGCTATCCACACCCCTCACATGCACGATAGATACCTTTCCATTGAAAATGCTCAGTACATCTTCAACAATGCAAGACACATAGGTGAAGAAGTTGAGTTCAAGAAGGACGGTATCATCCAGAAGAGAGCACAGGATGTATTGGCAAAGGCTGATGCATTATTGGCAGAAATCGAAGAAGAGGGCTTATTCCCCACTATTGAAAAGGGAAAATTCGGTGGAGTTAAGAGACCTAAGGACGGCGGACACGGACTTGAAGGCGTTTGTACCAAGGGCGACAACTACTTCAATCCCTTTATCCCTATGATGCTCGGAGGTGAAGCATAATGAATACATGCACAACTGCTACCACACAGGTAGATTTAACCAAGGTAAAACCTTATGGTGATACATTAAACGACGGAAAGGTGGAGATGGCTTTCACACTCCCCGTTCCCTATGGTGACGAAGCCGAAGAAACAGCAAAACAGCTGGTAAAGAAAATGGGCTTCGATGAACCCAGCGTAACCTACTACACAGAGCTTTGCCCCGGATACACCTTCTTCGTAGTATACGGCGCTTGCCAGCAGACCATCGACTACACCTCCATCGTAGTACCTAAGGTATCAGGAGATGTGTTAGACAGAGTTGAGTGCGGCGAATGGATCGGCGAAAATGTAGGCAGAGACATCGTAGTTGTAGGTGCCTCCATCGAGTCCGATGCTCACACTGTAGGTATCGACGCTATCATCCAGATGAAGGGCTTCCACGGACACTTCGGTCTTGAAAGATTCAAGAATGTAGTGCCTTACAACATGGGTTCACAGGTTCCTTGCGAACAGCTCATAGCAAAGGCTAAGGAAGTAAATGCGGATGCCATCCTGGTTTCCCAGACAGTAACACAGAAAGATATCCACATAATGAACCTGACCAAGATGGTAGAGCTCATGGAAGCTGAAGGACTGAGAGACAAGATGATCTTAGTTTGCGGCGGACCGAGAATTTCTCACGAGCTTGCTCAGGAATTAGGATACGATGCAGGCTTCGGCCCCGGAAAATATGCTGAGCATGTTATGTCCTACATTATGCAGGAAGTTAAGAAGAGAGGCTGGGAAAAGAAAGCCAAAGTTTCCGACCGTTAATCTTAACGAAAAGATTTGAGCTTAAACCTGCGGGGCTTCCCGCAGGTTTAAATGTATCTTTCAACCTTGACAATAACCCCTAAAAGGGGTAGAGTATAATTGATTGATATTTTGTAATATTTTTTTTAGGAAGGTGACAAAATGATTAACAAAATCATGACTCCTCAAGAAGCTGTTGCAGGCGTTAAAGACGGCATGACCATCATGATCGGCGGTTTCCTCGCAACAGGATCTCCCGAGATCCTCATGGATGCTCTTGTAGAAAAAGGAGTAAAACATTTAACAGTTATTGCCAATGACGGTGGACTGGCAGAAGGTCAGCCGGCCGGTGAATTTGCGGGAAAGACCTCCAGAGGTGTAGGTAAGTTATTGGACCACCACATGGTAGACCATCTTATCGCTACACATATAGGCGTTAACCCCAGAATTAACGAGCAGATTGCAGAGGGAACTCTGAAATATACCTTAGTTCCTCAGGGAACCTTAGCTGAAAAGATCAGAGCAGCAGCCTACGGATTAGGCGGCGTACTGACTCCTACAGGTGTAGCTACACCTATGGAAACAGAGTTAGACGAACTTGGAAGAGAAAAGCAGGTTATGGTTATAGACGGAAAGAAGTACCTTTTCGAGAGACCTATCTTCGGAGACTACTCCTTCATCAGGCCTTCTCTTGCAGATAAGTTCGGAAACTACATGTGTGCCAAGGCAACCAAAAACTTCAACTACGTTATGGCAGGAGCTTCCAAGAAGACTATCATAGCTCCCGAAAAGCTGGTTGAAATCGGTGAAGTTGATCCTGATATTTTCCAGGTAGCCGGCGTTTTGGTAAACGGAATTGTGGAAGGAGAAAAGAGATGGCAGATTTAAAGGAAAGAATTGCGAGAAGATGCGCAAAAGAATTTGAAGACGGTGATTTCGTAAACTTGGGAATCGGTCTTCCTACACAGGTAGCAGATTATATCTCCGATGATATAGTAGTAACTTTCCACTCCGAAAACGGATTCGCAGGAATAGATGCCGTTGCTACTGAAAATCCCAATGTGGACATCATCAATTCCGGCGGTACTTATGTAACAGCAGTACCCCGAGTTAAATTCTTCGATACAGCGGAATCCTTCGGACTGGTTAGAGGAGGCCATGTAAAGGCTACAGTTTTAGGTGCTATGGAAGTAGCTGAAAACGGTGACCTGGCCAACTGGATCGTTCCCGGTAAGAGGGTAGCCGGAATGGGCGGAGCTATGGACTTATGTGCAGGCTGCCCTGAGGTTATCGTTGTTATGCTCCACACTCAGAAGGGAGCTCATAAGATTAAGGAAAAATGCACTCTGCCTTTGACAGCTGAGAAATGCGTTTCCAAGATCATCACCGAGATGGGTGTTATGGAAGTAAGAGAGGACGGAATCTGGGTTACAGAGCTTCATCCCGACTTCACAAAGGAAGAGATACAGGAAGCTACAGGCTGCCCTCTTCACTTTGACCCTAACATGAAGGCTATGGAAGAAGAATAATATTCTTTCAATAATGAGCAAAACAAAGCGCTTCAGGCTATGAGGCGCTTTTTTTGATAATTGTCAGGAATATTTTAGGCCTGACAGCTGATGTGCCCAAAAAGCATACCAATCAAGGGATAAGGGAGGCTTTGGCATGACAAAAATGGGAAAATATGGGATTTAGGAGGCGCCAATCACACCAATCAGACTATTTTCTCGTTTTGGTATGACGATTTTGCTCGCTTTTTCCGCCAAAACACGGAAAAGGGGCAGATTGGTATGATTTTCCCTGGCGCCCCAATCGATACACTCAGCAGCCGGCGTTAGGCCGGTGTGTTTTCCACGGCTCCCCAATCTGTGCGCTCAGCAGCCGGCAAGGGGACGGTGTACTTTCCACCAAGACTAAACTTATGTGCTCAGCAGTCGGCATGGGTCCGGTGTGTTTTCCACGGCTCCCCAATCTGCTGGACAGCCGGCATGGGTCTGATGTGCCTTCCCCAAGACACTGCCGGCGCCAATACATAGGCTGATTCTGCGCAAAATCCCTCACGCTTATCCTTTAACCCATCTGCCTCGATACCTTCCAATAGCTATGTCCCGAAGCCTGAATCGCCGTCTGAAAGCCGCTAAGGACCCGCTAAAGACGGCCATTTTCTTGACTTTTTGACCTTTTTATGCTAAACTTCATGAGTTAACAGAAAAGGAGAAAGCTATGATAGACAAACCTAAAGGAGGGGCGGAGTATTTCATAGACCAAGGCTTGCATACCTTAAGAGAAGTATCTGAGGATGTGAGAGAGGTATTAGCTGCAGGCTACGCGCCGGTGCAGACTGTGAAAAATAACCATCCCAAACTGACAAAGCTTGTTACTACCGTAGCCTGTCTCACAGCTTGTTTTTTACTGATTGTGGGATATGCTACCCCCAGAACTGTAACGGTAAATGTAGATGATTCTTTGACAACGGTCACTACCACATATGAAACCACAACTAAAAGAGTGGACAGCTTTTTGGAAACTCACGGCATAGATTATGTTCCCGAGGAGGATTTAATCGATGCGGAGCTCTACGACGGTATCAGCGATGACATGGTCATCAATGTAACTAAGGCCTTCGATGTTTTTCTGGAGGTTGACGGAGAGAAGCTGACCTACCACACCTTGCCGGGTATGACGGCGGCGGACCTTATAAAGGTTCTGAAGGTAACCGTAGGCCAAGACGACATAGTGAGCTGTGACTTGGATAAGAAACTTCTTAAAGGCGATAAAGTAATCGTAAAAAGAGTAACCTTCGAAAATGTAGTAGAAGAAGAGGAGACGGATTTTGATGAGGTCACCAAAGCCGACAGCTCTATGCAGATTGGAAAAGTACAGGTTACTCAAAAGGGTAGAAAAGGTAAGACTGAAAAGACCTATAAGGTCATGTATGTAGACGGTAAAGAGGTGGAGAAAACCCTTGTCTCCTCCGAAGTGATAAAGAAAAAAAGAGATAAGATAGTAAGCTACGGCACAAAGATTACATCGGGAAAGCCTTCAAAGTATGAAGAGAAGATCACCGGTGTAAGAGCCTATTCCTATTATTACAGCGGCAATCCTCACGGGGCCTACGGCCTGAAATGCGAGTATGGAACCTGCGCTGTAGATAAGGATCTCATACCCTTAGGCTCACTTCTCTATATCCAAGGCTACGGCTATGCCATCGCCAACGATGTGGGAAGCGGAATAAAGGGTAAAACAGTAGATGTTTATATGGAAAAAAGCATTCAATGCAACATCTGGGGTGCAAGGAATGTGAATGTTTACATCATTCGTTCGGGACCGGAGTAAATCAGGACCCGGCGGTAAGACCGGAAAAAATAACTTGAATAAAAAAATCGGTGTAAGCCTGTGGATTATTCCAAAGCTACGCCGATTTTTATGTTTTGCTGTAGATTGTGCGGTCCTTACCTCAGGTGCTTTTCTATCAGGTCTATGAAGGTGTCCACATATTCAACCTTGGAAAAGATGGCACGGGCCAAGGTGTTGTTGCCGCCCCCCTTGCCTCCATAGATGTGGGCGTTATCCTTGACCAGCTTTCCGCAGTCTGTTTTACCGTCTGAGACGAGAAAGAGGGTATTGGTAGGCTGATGAACCAGGAAGCATATTTTCTTCGTCTCCGGGCCTATATTGCGGCCCAGGGCAGACAGATCGTCTAAGGACAATATGTCGTATCTGCGCACCTGGCAGCCCGCCGAATCAAGCTGAGGATTGTTTCTCATATCTTCTTCCTCCCGGCGGAGGAATTCTTTTTTCACCAGGAAAAGCTCTCCGACTTTTTCCTTCTGCTTTTCCTGCTGGGCACGATACTTTTCCACCACATCCTCCGGACCGGCGCTCAAGCTGACGGACAGGGTATTCAGAGTGTCCATTTCCTTCTGATATTTAAGGAAAGCCCGCCTTCCCGCCTCAAAATATACACGGAACATACCCTTGTTGCTTTCTACCTTAAAAATTTTAAGCATACCCACCTGCCCTGTATGGGAAGGGTGCGTGCCGCAGCAGGCTACGGAGCCCCAGCCCTCCATAGGGGAGCCTATAGCCACCAGACTTATATCCGACTCTATGGAAAGCTTTTTCCTCATAGGCATGGCGGCAGCCTCTTCAAAGGAGGAAAAATAGGAGGTTATCATAGGCAGGTTCTGCCAGATGATTTCGTTGGACTTAAGCTCCGCATCCTGAGCCATTTCCCAAGTCATGGTGGTGAAGTCGGGATTTTCCTCCAGACTTATATCCACGGTCATGTAGTCCTCTCCCATGTGGAAGCCCCGATTTACACCGCCGTATTCCCTGTAAAATATGCCGCTCAAAATATGCTCGCCACAGTGCCTTTGCATGTTGTCAAAGCGGTGGTCCCAGTCGATGGAAAGGGCGACCTTTTGTCCGATAGAAAGAGCTGATTGGGAAATCACACCACCAAGACTATGGTATATTTCCCCATCCTTCTCAAAGACATGTTCGACAGGGATGCCGGCCAAGGTACCCCGGTCACTGCTTTGACCTCCTCCTTCGGGAAAAAAGACGGTTTGATCCAAGGTGATTAAGGATTTACCCTCATGGCTAAAACTCCCTGTTATCACAGCTTCGGCTTCCCTCATATATACATCATCACGGTATAATCTTTTTGTAATCATAAAAATCCTCGCTGAACTTAATTATGGTTTATGATAACAGTATAGCATTTTGAGGAAATTTTTCATAGAGCCAATATAGATTGGACGAATAAAGAGAACTAATATGGGAAAAGAACAGGGTGAAATTTATCAATGCCCCATAAATACTTGCTTACAGGAGGATAAGGAAAGAGTAACCGAGAGGGATGACAAAATAAAGGTTTTAGGAGTAAAAAAATCTGTGGATAACTTGCTCTTGACAAAATGAGAAAGAGGCTATATCTGTTGGAATAACAGGGGTATAGCGATGATGAGTTTTCCACAGGGGCATGTGAATTAAATTGTATACGATTTTAGCACATACTGTGGATAAACCGCCCTAATAGTTGAAAATAACAGTCTTGTTTAATGTTGAGAACTGTTTGGAAAAAGAGAACAGAGGTTGACATAAATCTTAAAAATGATAAAATGTTTTAAGAGAGAAAAATATTTTTGAAGGGAGATTTACTAATGGATTATGGATTTAATCAGTACTATTCAAGCCCCATCTACAGCCTTGTTAATTTC
Source organism: Anaerovoracaceae bacterium (assembly GCA_041854955.1). Taxonomy (GTDB): domain Bacteria; phylum Bacillota; class Clostridia; order Peptostreptococcales; family Anaerovoracaceae; genus CAMENZ01. The sequence goes on from JBHADF010000022.1 coordinate 52,761, forward strand.
GGCTATGCAGTTTTGGGAACCTTTATACTGGCTCTGATATTGGGGGTGGTTCTGTATTTTACAGTGCTCAACCGAAAAAAAGAAGGACAATATACGGGTAAGATGAAGTTGTTTTATGATTTTATGAGCGGAAACAGATTTTACGCCGATGAAATCGTCAAGTTTGTCTACATAGTATCTGCTACGGTTATTACTCTTTTGGGAATTGTATTCATCTTTTTCGGACAAATTGTAATGGCCTTCGTATGGTTGGTAGCCGGGAATTTATCCCTTCGAATAACCTACGAGTTGGTGCTCATGTTCATCATAATGGTGAAGAAGACTGTGTCCATGGACAAGAGGCTCAGCAGCATAGAACGCTTCTACAAGGACTGCTGCGATGATGATTGTTGCTGGGAAGAAGAGTGCTGTTGCGATGATGAATGTCAGTGTGATGATGAATGTCAGTGCGACAATGAGCCCTCTGTCGGAGACAAAGGCTGCCAATGTGAATGCGGCGGTGAAAAAGAGGAAGGCTGTGAATGCAGCTGCCACGACGATGAAGAGGATATAAAATTTTAAATCCTGCATATAGAAATAAGACTCGCAGACCAAGTAGGTCTGCGAGTTTTTCATATAATTCATATAAGCCTGAAGAGGGTACTTTCTCCTTAGGAATCCTCATCCTCGGTTTCCCCTATCATGTCGACGAATTCCTCAAAATCCGGTATTTCACTGTCTATGAACTGGTTCAGAACCGGCTCCAAAAACTGATATTTTTCCAGAGCCACCACAGACTCCGCCAAAGGTGAGTCCATCAAATCATTTTCCAATCGGGATATATCCTCCTCGGAATAGGCCGCCAAAAGCACATGGCCGTCATGGAGAAAATAGTATACACCCATCACATCGGAGTGAAGGTGGTATACGGGCTGATCCACATGGTTGTTATGAGGAAAGAAAATCATAAACAGTTGGCCCGTAGCATGCTCCGAGGCCATAGCTCTTCGCAAAAGCCTTGTAGTGGTAGGAGATATTTCTATATCCCTATCCGTAGCTTCAAAGAGGGTTATATACTCGGGACGGGAAATCATCATGGACGCCTCCTCAGGAGAAATCCTAAAGGAAGAAATCTTCTCGTATTTGACCACTTTAAGCTGGTCTAAGGTGACCTGCGTGATAAGTATGAAAAATTTACCGTCATATTCTATGAGGGATTCGCACATATAGGCCTTTCTGGTTGCAAAGGTGCCGAATTCCTTGTCATCATCGGTGATGTAGTAGTCGGAGTTTGTACCGCTTTCCGCATCGGTGGCTTCATCCACGGTGTTTTTAAGCAAGGTGGCAGCCTTATGTTCCGGAAAGAGATCCGTTCTCACATAGTGCTTTGTAAGGAATTTTGCCGCAGGAAAATCACGACCGACACACCGCATTATGAAATAATTTATCAGCTGGTAAGGCGTATTTATGACTGTGCACTGCTTGCACATCAAAATCCTCTCCCCCTCCTCGTCCAAACGGATTTGGGGAGTCATCATAAAGAAATACTCTTCTTCCTTTTCCGGAAGGGGGATACCGGCCTTCAGGTTAAAGGCTACGTAATCCTGAAGCAAGGAGCAGGCCTCCTCCTCTGTAATGGCTATTTTACTGCCCCCCAGACCTCCTATCATCTCGTTTTCCATGAGCTGAACCTGAAGGTAGGTTTCCGGGCTGTCATCTCCGATGAGACGATTGTAGGTATCGAAACCGAACTCTTCCGCATCGAAGTAGAAGAACTGGTGAAGATTTTTTCTCCTCGTATTTTCCGGCAGGTACCAGTGGACATACATGGCCACTACGCCCATGAGCCTGGTGTCGGTCACATAGGCCGAAAGAAACTCTTTTTTACTGGTAGTGACCTTGTCCGAAAGACCGCCGCGAATTACTTCAAACATGGCAATTTTCCTTTCTGTTCATATAAAAGAGTATAAACTATTTTGTGGAAAATACAAGGAAAATGTTACTTGGGAACCATTGACATAATCCTTCGTGGGATATATAATTGAAGGCGTAAATAACATAAGCCTTATCAAGAGTGGCTGAGGGAATAGGCCCGAAGACGCCCGGCAACCCAACCTTTGAATTTCAGGGTTAAGGTGCTAAATCCTACAGAACCGTGGAAAGCGGTTTCTGAAAGATGAGGGAAAATCTATAAGATTTTTTGTATACCTCTCTTTTGGAGAGGTCTTTTTATTTGATAAGGAAGATTAGGAGGTAAAAAATGAGAAAATTATTTACATCAGAATCGGTTACAGAGGGACATCCCGACAAAATTTGCGACCAGATTTCAGACGCCATTTTGGATGCGCTTTTAGAGCAGGATGCCAACTCAAGAGTAGCTTGCGAAACTACCACTACCACAGGCTATGCCATGGTTATGGGAGAAATCACCACTCAGGGTTATGTGGACATTCCCGGCCTTGTTAGACAGGTTATAACCGAAATCGGCTATGACAGAAGCGAATATGGCTTTGACGGCCACACCTGCGCTGTAATCACAGCTCTGGACGAGCAGTCCGGCGATATTGCCATGGGTACCAATGACGGAGTGGGAGGAGCAGGTGACCAGGGAATCATGTTCGGCTTCGCTTGTGATGAAACGCCGGAGCTTATGCCGATGCCCATCTCTTTGGCTCACAAGCTGGCAAAGAGGCTTTCCCAGGTGAGAAAGGAAGGCATTCTGACATATCTGAGACCTGACGGAAAGACTCAGGTTACGGTGGAATATGACGGAGACATGGTGAAGAGAGTCGATACGGTGCTCATTTCCACCCAGCATGACCCGGATGCTACCCAAGAGCAGATTAAGAAGGACCTGATGGAGTATGTTATCAAGCCGGTGGTGCCCTCAGAACTTTTAGACGCTGAAACAAAATACTATGTAAATCCTACGGGAAGATTCGTAATCGGAGGACCCCACGGAGATTCCGGACTGACAGGCCGCAAAATCATCGTTGATACCTATGGCGGCTATGCCAGACATGGCGGCGGTGCTTTCTCCGGAAAGGACCCTACAAAGGTGGACCGTTCCGCAACCTATGCGGCCAGACATGTGGCTAAAAATGTGGTGGCGGCAGGTTTGGCAAAGAAGGTGGAAATACAGCTGGCCTATGCTATCGGCATAGCAGAGCCAGTATCCATTTTGGTAGACACCTTCGGAACAGGCAAGCTGGATGATGAAAAGATAGCCTACCTAATAAAGGAAAACTTCAACCTGACACCTCAGGGCATCATCAAGACCTTGGATTTAAGAAGGCCCATCTATCGCCAGGTAGCAGCCTATGGACACTTTGGCAGAACCGATATAGACCTGCCATGGGAAAAGACGGACAAGGCAGAGCTGCTGAAGGAAAAAGCAGGGATATAAAAATAAAAAGACCGATTCTCTTAAAGAGGGTCGGTCTTTTGCAGCTTTAAGGTTAACGGCGCCCTTCCTTAAGGGCGTTTTTGAAGTAAAGGAAGGCTACGAACAAGCATATCCCGGCACCCAGCAGGGTGACCTTTTTATTGGCGGCGGAAAATCCGGAAAAGGCCAGATAGAGCAGAGCCGCCCCTAGGAAGAGGAAGAAGATTCCCTGTAGTATATACTGGGTTCTAGTGGACATTTTTATAGACCTCCATAACTTCAACGGAAGCGGAGGCTCCGATTCTGTCAGCTCCTGCCTCAATCATCTTCATACAGGTTTCGTAGTCTCTGATTCCTCCGGAGGCTTTTACTTCGGCATCGCTTCCCACGGTTTTCCTCATAAGGCTTATGTGCTCCTCTGTAGCGCCTGCTGAGCCGAAGCCGGTGGAGGTCTTAACGAACTGAGCTCCCCCCTCTAAGGAAAGACGACAGGCTTCTGCAATTTCCTCGGAAGTGAGAAGACAGGTTTCCAAAATTACCTTCACTATGGCATCATATTTCCCGGCAGCTTCTACTACGGCGCGGATATCGTCTACTATATATTTCTTTTCGCCGGACTTGAACATTCCCACATTGAGGACCATGTCCACTTCGCGGGCGCCGGCTTTGCAGGCTTCCTCGGTTTCGAAAGCCTTGGAGGCCGTGGTGCATGCTCCTAAAGGGAAGCCCACTACGGCAGCAATTTTAACATCCGTTCCATCCAGAAGGTCCTTACAAAGACCTACATAACAGCTGTTGACACAGACTGAGAAAAAATCGTATTCCTTTGCCTCAAGGCACAGCTTTTTAATCTGCTCCTTTGTAGCCTCAGGCTTTAACAAGGTGTGGTCAAAATATTTATTAAGGGGTTTAGCAAGCATAACGAATCTCCTTTTATCATTTATTCATAGGGTGAGTATACCATAAAAGAGGTTAAAAGGAAAGAAGAAAGGCCATGATGTTGTATTCTATAAGAGAAGTTATTCCAATATAGAATAACCTCAAATATAAAATACAAAATATCAAGCCTATTTACGATTATTAAAATTAAATAACTGGAGTAAAGAATATGCAATTATCTTTTTCTTTTCCTAAAGCTGATACCTGAATTTTTAATTGCAGGAGATTTTTTAAGCAGTTTTCTGAAAGATTCCTTTTCACTTTCAGAAACTCTTTTATATTTTATCCCAAGTGAATTACAGAAAACCTCGATATATTTATCTATGCTGTTTCTGGATGATTTCATAATTTGATTAAGTTTCTGCATGGATAAAATGTCGTCATCGTCGGGCATACTATCAATATCGTGTTCATGATTTTTACGAATATCTTTTAGGATAGTATCCCAAGTTTTATGAGTAACATGACAAAAGAAGTCTTCTTCACTTATTTGTGCAGTCAAGAGAGTCTTTAATGGAACATCTTCTTCTATATCGGGATTTTGACTGATAATTTCAGTTCTGACATTCTCAAGAGAATTATTTAAGTTATTAAAACGCCCTGTAGCAATCCCATCAACAAAGATTTCCGTATCAGCCATAAGTTCCTTAAACTTATCGTGTGTAGCAATTTCACAAAGTAAGCGGTTATTGATAGCCTCGCTTTTTAATAAATCAACCATATCATCACTCAAATGTAGATCGGTAAGTTCTGTATTTGGGTGATTTTTATTTTCTGTAAGGCAAAGTAAATAATCGGTAGAAACCTTATAAAACTGTGCAAGTGTAACTAAATTACCATGATTGATTTCCTTGTAATCATCATTTTCATAGTTGCCTAAGGCAGATTTTGAAATACCGGTAAGTTTAGATAATTCTTCTAAATTTAAATTATGTGCAACCCTTAAATCCTTTAAGCGTTCTTGTAAGGTTATTTTACACTTCATAACAGATAACCTCCTTGATACAAAATATTCTTAATAAATATTATATCATACTGTGTCCACAATCGTGGAAAAACGAAAAAATAAGCCCTATTTCCAATTTTATGGACATACGGGAAGAATAGCAAAAACACAATATCCTATTTACAGATGTTCTTTGAAAACTAAATGATCGGTCTGTAAGGATATGTATCTATGGGGAAGTAGGCGATGATACAAGCCTACCAAGTAGGACAAAACGTCGCTGTGAGATTCAGGGATAGGAACTATATCAGGTGTAACCGACAAAAAAATAAAAAAATTAGTTTTAGCTAACACGATAAACGCATGAATGAACAAATTGTAAACAGTCAGCATACTGTGGTATAATTGGTCTAAAAAAGGATGTATTTCATTATGGAATTACTTTTAGATTATGTAAGTACGGTGCCGGATAGTAGACAAGTGAAAAAGGTCAGGCATAAAATGATGGATACTATTATGCTTGTATTTTTTGCAATGCTTGGAAATGCTGATGATTGGGTAGAAATGGAAGTATTCGGAAAAGAACATGAGGGCTTTTTGAGGAAATATTTGGAACTTCCTAACGGAATACCGTCACATGATACACTTCAAAGGGTTTTTGCTATAGTTCCGCCTGAATTTCTTGAAAACTTTCAGAAGAAATGGAATGATATGCTTAATAGTGAAGAAGGAAATAAAATAAAAAGGCTTCTTGCTATTGATGGAAAAACGCAAAGGGGTAATAGCGGTAAAAACCAAAAAGCGAATCATATAGTAAGTGCAGTGGATGATAGGGGGCTTTGCTTAGGGCAGAAACTTGTTGATGAGAAAACAAATGAAATCAAGGCAATTCCGGAGTTACTTGACTGGCTGAATATAAAGGGGAAAATAATAACAACGGACGCTATGGGCACCCAAACTGAGATTGTTAAGAAGATAAAGAACAAAGGAGCAGATTATTTGTTGGCATTAAAAGGCAATCAAGGGAGCTTGTTGGAAGATGTCAAACTGTATTTTTCGGATAAAGATGTCCTTTCAAAGAGTGATTATAAGAAAACTGTGGAAAAAGCGAGAGGAAGAATAGAAAAGAGGGAGTATTGGCAGAGTGACGATATATCATGGTTAAGTGTGAAAAAAGAATGGAAAGGACTAAAAACAATTGTTTTGACACGCAATACTATAAGCGAGGCAGATGGAAGAATAACGGTAGATGAAAGGTATTTTATAAGTAGCCTTTCATTAGGTGTAAATGAGATAGAAAGAGCTGTACGAGGACATTGGATGGTAGAGAGTTATCATTGGCATCTTGATGTGACATTCCGTGAGGATGGTAATCGTACATTGGAGAAGCAGGCAGCGTATAACTTAAACATAATAAGAAAACTTGCAGTGAATATATTAAAACTTGTAGAGCTAGGTAATAGAAAGTTAAGTTTAAAAAAGAAAAGGTTTGCGATAGGGACAAACCCTGAAAAACATTTAGAGTATATATTAAGTTTATAAAATTAAAAACAAGGTATTTGGTTTTGATTGTGATATATATTCATGCGTTTGTCGTGTTTTAGCTAATAAGAACCATTGACAAATAAAAACAATTATAGTAAACTTACATTAACCAAAGAAGAGAGGGCAGAACTTTGAAAAATAGAATTGAGGAATATAGAAAACCTTTGGGCTTATCTCAACATAGACTAGGCAAAAGGGTTGGAATATCAAGAATAAGCATAAATAAAATAGAAACAGGGAGGACTACGCCTACATTAAAAGCGGCAAATGATATAGCAAATACTCTAGGTGTTTGTATATATAAAATTTTCGACTTAGATGATACAGGTAGGTATAGATGTTTATACTGTAATTGTTCAAATAATCAATAATGGTTATTTGTTACATATATGTAAAGGGAGGTAGTGTTGTGAGTAATTATAAGAATCCTCAAAGGTATAAGAACGGAGACTGAATTGCTTTTGATTGAATTTGTACGGTAAACAGTAAATGGAAAGTGAGAAATGATCCGTTGCACGATTATGTTCCAACAGAAAATGAGATGAACTTTTTAGCAAAACCATATTTGAGTAGAAGCTCGACGATTTGGGTTCCAGTTACTTCTCCTTGTGATCAAGTTTGGCGAAATACCTATCCAAATAATTGGATGTGGCAAGCAAATAGAGCTATTACAAATGCAGATGATATGCTATCAAATAAATTTGGAATAGCATTTTATTCAGTTGCACAGAAATATTGGAATTCTAGTAATTCTTCAGCTGAAAATTTGGTATCAGAAGCAAAAAGTGAATGGGGACTAACTAATGGTGCAACATTGATGATTGCGTTTACTGGGAAGAATGATGGAGATACAATGGGAATAGTCGATGCCATTGGAGATCCGTATATTTTGATTTTGGATCATCAGTATGAGGACAACAGGGAAACTGTTCAACATGAAGTAGGGCATGCATATGGTTTGAGACATATAGATGGGGATAATAATTGTGTGATGACAGCTATAGGAATGGGTCATATAGATACGATTTGTTCAACACACGAAAGGCAATGGAGAAATAATAAAAATAAATACTAACAATTAATGGGGGGCTTGTGAAAATTTAATGAAATTCAAAAGATTCGTGATACCCGTACTATTAATTGTATTTTCTGCTTTGCTGTATGGATGTGCTTTAAATAAAAATGTTTCGTCTAAAGGTACTTATGCAGATAATGATTTAAAAGTAACGGATGAGAACATTAACGGTGCCATTGTGAAAGTAAATGATAAATACATTTATCACAATGAAATTAATGAAGTTTTTCTTCAACAGTTTGGAAAAGTAGGTGTCTCATATTCGGATATTGTTGAAAATAGCATAGATGAGATAGTAGCGACATCATATGCAGAAAAATTAGGAATTTCTGTTTCTGATTCTGAAGTTGATAATGCTATTTGCGAGTACGAAGCCATTAACAAAGAAGTCTATGATAAAGCTCTTAAAATCTATGGAGAGACTACTCTGAAACAAAAATTAAAAGATAGGTTACTGTTTGTAAGCACAAAAAATAAAGTGTTAGAGCAGGAAACAAAAATAGACTCTAATCTTATCAAATCTTTTAAAAGCCAGAAAGAGTTTCATGGCGAACTAGATAAATATTCAGATTCTGAGTTAATGAAACGGATGGACAAAGAGATAAAAGATTATGCATTTGGGTTATGGGTTAAGGAAAAGAGAAAAGAAACGAAAATTGAATACTTAAAGCTATATAATAAATATAAAAGAGATTCTTTGATATTTAATGATAATCAAGATAATCAAGATAATCAAATGTCGATGTCTAAAATAGATGCTAAAGAAGTAGCATTGGATGAAGAAGAAAGGAAAGAAATTTTAAAATCCTTGTCAATATTTGAAAAATATGATTCATCTAATGTGTATGAAATTTTAGTAAAACAAAAAAATAAAACTGATTATACAGAGCGAGCGTGTATAAAAGTTTGGTTTGTAAATAGAGATAACAGAAATAAGACTTTTCATGTTACTATCTCTGACAAAAATAAAACATTCGTTGATTATGGATTGAAGGATTCAAAAATGTCTACATTATGTGGTGTTAATGTGGAATTATCTAAGTCTGAAAATTTAAGTATCGATGACAAGATAATAACAAGAGCTGTTTTTAAGGTTAGTAAACATACTTATGTAGTGGAAGGTATCAATATTGAACCTTTTGAATTTACAGAAATGGTTTCAGAATTGCTTTCTAAATTGACTAATAAATAACTAAAGATTGAAATGAAAAGGCTATTTATCTGAAAAAGATATTTAGCCTTTTTCAATGCAAAAAACAGAAATGGAGGATAAATAGAATGAAAGAATTAGAAAAAGCAATAGAGCAATTAGAAAGAGAAAATAGTAAAATTGAGAAGGCACAAAATAGAGCCAAGCAACTCAATCAGAAGATAAGCAAACTTAAAAGAAGTGCAGACACACAAAGAAAAGTTAAAAAAGGCGGAGTGTTTGAAGCCTTTGAAAGAGAAATTACAGGAAGTCAGGAAGATACAGATAATGATCTAGTATATGACTTTTTAGACTATGTATTATCGGATAACAGGAATAGAGAAAAGTTAAAAGAGCTTACAGAAATTCATTTGAGGGAACAGGAAATCGACAATACAGAAGTTGAGAAAACAGAAAATCCAAATGATGAAAATGCCAGCTTAGAGTATGCAGAAGCTAAAACTACCGATACCAATATCGAGGATGAGTTTTTAGAAAGTGAGGATTAGACAAATATAAAAATATAAGATTGGAGCAATGTCTTTATGAAAACTAAATATGAAAATTGATGGTGCAAAGTGTAGAAAAGAGAAACACTTTGCTTTTTTATTGATTTCTAATCAGTAAAAAACAAAGTCCACAGGGGTTTAAGGGGGAGTAGCCCTCTATACAATTCAAAACGGATTTATCCTTTTGAATTCCTTAGCGGAGCGTATAGCTTTCTGCAAGAACGCAAAGCACCGAATGTAGTCGGTGTATCTTTGCGCCCTTTGAAAAAGGGAGCGAAGATACCTAACATCATAAGGATACTAAAATATGAAAATTGAATATTGGATAAAGATTAGCAGATAGGAAATTATTAGAGAAAAATCTATCTGCTTTTCTTATACCTAAAAATATGAAAATAAAAAATGAAAGGAGTGATGGTATTGGAAATAAAAAGTTTGCATACTCATATAGATATAGTTTCAAGGTCAAAAGGGGCAAGTGTGATTGCAAAGGCTGCATATAATGCAAGAGATAAATTAAGAGATGAATACTATGTAAAAGTTCATGATTACTCTAAAAAAGATGACCTTGTATTTTCAAAAATATTTCTACCGGAACATATCCCAAAAGAGTTTTCCAATAGAGAATATCTATGGAATAGCGTTGAAAAAATAGAAAAAAGTAAAAACTCACA
>JBHADF010000023.1:0-11440 GCA_041854955.1 Anaerovoracaceae bacterium
CGGGGTGTAGCGCAGTTTGGTAGCGCATCTGGTTTGGGACCAGAGGGCCGCGGGTTCAAATCCTGCCACCCCGACCAAATAAATATGTTAACCATGGGCCTCTAGCTCAGTTGGTCAGAGCATCCGGCTCATAACCGGCAGGTCCCGGGTTCAAGTCCCTGGAGGCCCACCATATATTAACATCATAGATGATATTTGCCCAGATAGCTCAGTAGGTAGAGCAGAGGACTGAAAATCCTCGTGTCCTTGGTTCGATTCCGAGTCTGGGCACCATTATTTATCAAAAAGGTTGTCCTTTGCTGACTCTGTCCGAAGGGCGATTTTTTTTTTACCTTAAACGGGGCTTTGCGGGGGAGCTCGACCGAATTGAGAAAGTAGGACTATAAAATAAAATTAAATGTACTTTGCTGGGGAGTGTGGGAATGTCATACCAAATAGACCTTTATAGCGGCTTTGGTATGATGAAATTTCCATTTTATGGGAAAATATGAGCGCCAATCACACCAAATGAGATTTTCTGTCCATTTGGTATGACGGTTTTGCCCGATTCTTTAGCCAATCGGTTTAAAAGGTGGTGTTTGGTGTGATTTTCCGCCTTCTGCCGATTCCGGCACCGACGTCCCGATGCTTTCCGCATCCTGCTGATTCCGGCACCGGCAGCCGCCCGTTTCCCGCATCCGACCGTCCCCCGGCTTAAGCCCGATATTCCCACCAACCAACCCGCAAAAAAATCCAAATAAAAATCTCAACCTTGAAACTTTCAGGGTTGTTTTTTTATCTAAACAAATGTAAGATATAAAAAGTAAAACAAGGGGGTAATGAGATGAAAAATATGAGACCATATAAGATTTTCGGAATTTTGCTTATGGTGCTTGTTTTGGGCATGTTGACGGGCTGCGGGGATAAGAAAGAAGGCCCGGCCTGCAAGGACATCTTGAAGTCCTATTCCGAAATTGCCGAAAAGGGCACCTTCGATAGCATCAGCTCTTATGGAGAGAAGCTGTACGACGACAGTTTTTCCAACCTTTACGGTATTACCTGGGATATGATAGACGACGGAGGTATCTGCTATACGGAAGCCGGTGGTGTGGCCGACGAAATATCTATTTTCCATCTTAAGAAAAATGAAGATATTTCTCTGGCAAAAGAAAAGCTGAATAATCGTATAGAAGAGCGCAAAAAGGTCTTTGGTGCTTATAAGCCGGAGGAGATGGAGAAGCTTGAAAATGCTACGATTATGGTACAGGGTAATTTTATAGCCCTTATCGTAAGCACAGATAATGAATCCGTAGAGATGCAGCTGAGAAAGTACATAAGTGATAACAGTGACAAATAGAAAATCACACTAAAGATTAGGGGGGAAAGAAAGATGTTAGATAAGGGAGAAAAACATTCTGTAAAGGAAAGAATGGGTAACTGCAAAAAAGGAATGAAGAGTTTTTTCGGCGGAACCAAAAGGTTCTTGAAGGGCAAGGGTAATATCTTCCTCAGCTGTGTTGTCATAATTATGATGATAGCTATGTTTGTTCAAAACAGTGGCATGATATCGGACATGAAAAAGATTATGGCCAACGCAGAAGGCAATGTCCACGAAATTTACGATGATACTGCCGTGGTTCAGGCCTACTTAAGCGGGAACGCCGACGGTTTAAACAGCGAAGATACTTGGCTATTGGAAAAGGTAACCTCCGTTATTAAGGAAGTTATAAAGGATGATATGACCGTATATGAAAAGGAAAAGGCTATATATGATTGGCTTTTCGCATATACTCACTATAACGATGAAAACCTGAATCCCATAAATGATGCTACCGGCTATGACTCACATACACCCTACGATGTTTTGCACAGTCATTCGGCGATTTGCGTAGGAAATGCTACAACCTTTAAGCTTTTTATGGGAGCTTTGGAGATTCCTTGCAAGATAATACACTCTACGGAAAACGGGGAGCATGCTTGGGATATAGTACAGATGGATGACGGAGAATGGTATCACGTGGATGTTACCTTCGATGCCGGTTCCAACGCACCTGCTTATTCCATGTTCAATGTGCCCGACACAGTTAAGGATGATGGAAACTGGCCTTGGGACCACAGTGAAATTCCTGCGGCAAAGGGCTATAAATATTGCTACATCTATGAAAATGCCGTTGAGTGTGAAGATATATACGACATACCTGAGGCTATTCAGAATGCTATAGACGCTAAGGAGCCTGTAGTTGCATTCTATCTTAAAGACAGAAAACACTTCACCGGCGGTGTAGCCGAATATTTGGCCAACGCCTTCTATGTGGAAAATGGCGGCATGCACTACAACAACGCCATGCTCATAGGAGACAGAACCATCTATACCTACAATGTTTCATATAACAGTGAAAACGAAGAAGGAAATCTGGATGAAGAGATCATAAGCAAGCTTCAGGAAATCATCCAATCCATCAACGGAGGCGCTCCCGTTGAATACATAGAAGAAGACTCAGAAGACGTGATTACAGAGACAATAAACGGATAAAATTTAAGTTAGGAACATAAAGCATGTTATTTTCAAGTACAGTTTTTTTACTGGCATTTTTGCCGGCAACATTGGTAGTATATTTTTTAGTACCGCAGAAACATATAAAAGCAAAGAATCTGATATTATTGGTGGCCAGCCTTATATTCTACGGATGGGGCGAACCTAAATACATATTAGTAATGTTAGCTTCCATACTTTTCAACTATATTATGGCCATAGGTATAGGAAAATACAGGACCAAGGGCCTGCTGGCCTTATGTGTTGCCGGCAATTTGGGGATTTTAGGATTCTTCAAGTATACAAACTTTGTAATTGAAACTATTAACGGCATGTTCGGAGGCGGCCTGGGATTGCTTAATATAGCTTTACCCATAGGAATTTCCTTTTACACCTTCCAGACCATGTCATACGTGATAGATGTCTATCGCGGCAAGGTGGCGGTGCAGAAGGACTTCATCGCTCTGGCTGCCTATGTTACCTTGTTTCCGCAGCTCATCGCCGGCCCCATCGTAAGATATTCCGATGTAATGGACCAGCTTGAAATGAGGAAAACTCAGGCGGAGCAGGTGACGGAAGGCATAAGAAGATTTATCATAGGCCTGGGCAAAAAGATTTTGTTGGCTAATCAGGTGGCCGTAGTATGGACCGCCGTCTCATCCTCGGGAGAAATAGGCGTTTTGACGGCTTGGATGGGTGCGTTGTGCTTTACCTTCCAGATTTATTTTGACTTTTCCGGATATTCTGATATGGCTATAGGCCTTGGAAAAATATTCGGCTTCGACTATTTGGAAAACTTTAATTATCCATATATATCTTCCAGCATCACCGAATTCTGGAGAAGATGGCACATGTCTCTCAGCTCCTGGTTCAAGGAATACCTCTATGTTCCCTTGGGCGGAAACAGGAAGGGACTGACCAGACAGATAATAAACATCGCCATAGTTTGGGCTTTGACAGGCCTGTGGCACGGTGCCAGCTGGAATTTCCTGCTCTGGGGCGTGTATTACGGCATTTTGCTCATAATAGAAAAGGCAGGCCTGCTGGAATTTCTTAAAAAGCACAAGGTAGTGGGGACTATATATACTTTGGTTATAGTGATTATAGGCTGGGTATTCTTCTCAACGGAAGATATGGGTCAGGCCTTCGAGTATATTAAAATGATGTTCGGTAGCGGCGGAGCCCTGATAGATAACCAATTCCTCTATTTTGCCAACGGTAGGATTTGGCTCTTCTTGGCGTGTGTAGTAGGGTCTACACCGCTTCCCACCATGATGGCAAAACAGGCCAGAGAAAACCTGAAAGGAAAGGCCCTGTTCTATAACCTTATAGAAACGGCAGTACTTTTGGTGATTTTTATGCTTTGCATTTCTTTCCTGGTGAGCGGTTCCTATAACCCGTTCCTGTATTTCAGATTTTAGAGCATAGAGAGGGAGAAAAGATATGAAAAAACAAAATTGGATTTTAATAATTTCTGCCTGCCTCTTTATGGCATTTTTGGTGGTGGGAACCTTGGTTAAAGAGGATGTGGACTTTTCCGAGAATGAGAACAGATACCTGGAAAAGAGCCCGTCATGGAATATAAAGGATATCTTAAGCGGAAAATTTGAGGAGAACAGCGAAAAATATTTTAACGACCAAATCATAGGCAGAGAATTCTGGGTTAAGCTTATGGCATCCACGGAAAACGAAATCGGCATAAAGGATATAAACGGAACCTATGTGGCTGACGGTAATAGACTGGTGCAGAACATCGGCCCCAAGGATTTTGATAATGAAAGATATGAAAAAAACCTGGCTCAAGTTGGGAACCTGAGGGATGAGCTGAAGGAAGAAAACATCCCTGTACAGCTGATGCTGGCCCCTACGGCAGCCTATGTATACAGAGAAGCCTTGCCTCCCTATGCTATAACCTTTGACGAAGATAAAGCCTTTGACAAAGCCAAGGAGACCTTGGGAGAGGATTTTCTGGACTTAAGGAAGACCATGCGTGAGACCCCAATTAACAGCAAAAGATATACTTTCCCATATAGAGGAGACAAATATTTTCTGACCGACCATCACTGGACCAATTACGGTGCTTTCCTGGCCTATTGCCAATACGGAGAGCTTTTGGGCAAAAGGCTGACATACAGGGATTATAATGCTCAAACGGTTCTAACCGAGGATTTCAAAGGAACCCTTTACTCAAAGGTGCTCTTCAATGAGCAGATAAAGGATGTCATAGAAACTCCGGCCTATGCCATGAACGAAAAATATCAGGTTGAAATCGAGGGAAAGACCTATCCTGACCTGTATTTTGATGAAAAGCTGGAGACTAAGGATAAGTATCAGGTTTACTTCGGCGGAAACTACGATAGGGTGGATATAGAGGCCGGGGGCAAAAAGGGCAAGCTGCTCATAATAAAAGACTCCTATGCCAATTCCTTCACGCCCCATCTGCTTCAGGACTTTTCGGAAATAACCCTGATAGATACCCGCTTTTTCAGAGGAAATGTGACAGAACTGGCTCAGGAGTACGACCGAGTTCTCGTGCTCTACAGCATAAACAACTTTGCCATGGAAAAGCTAAGCTTCAACGGTGGAATGTTGGGATAGGGTTATAGAACCGATAAGGATAGAAAGGTTGTTCTATGGAATACTTAACTGTAGGAGAAGTGGCGAAAGCCTTAAAGATATCTTCTGAAACCATTAGGCATTATGTGAACGAAGGCCTGCTATTCCCGAAAAAAGATGAAGGGAACAGTTATTTTTACTATTCATCAGAAGACGTTTTGAAAATTACCGATATCCTTTTTTATAGAAGCATGGGGTTGACCATACAGCAAATAAAAATAATAATGAATAATTTGCCATTGAATCAAATTGGGGATGTTATAGAAAAGCGAAAAGGAGAGCTTATTGCAGAACTGAATAATCTTATCAAGGAACTATCTATCTTACAAGAATGGGATGACAAGTATCGCCAGGAAATAAAAGAAATCGGTGATTTTTCTGTGGGAACAATGCCGGTAGAGTATAAATATCCCGGCTTTCTAAACGATGACAGTCATTTGGCAGAACACATTAAGCAAGGTTTTTCTTTAGAAAAGGAGCAGTGGGGAAATGTTTCTGTATCATTTTATGTCAATACCCATAGCGGAGAGGCGAGACGATATTTGGCATTGGGTGCACCTATAAATGTACGTATAAATGATAAATACGATATTAAGATGGAAGAGTTCAAGGCGGACAAAAGCATTTCTACGGAAGTAATTGAAAACAAAGATATGCGGGAAATGATTAAGCCCATCTTAAAATATGCAGAAGATAACGGATATGAGCTGACAGGCGAATTTTTTGGAAGAGAAAATACAAATTTTTTTGTAGAAAACAAGAGATTCGCATTGTATAAAGTCTATGGAATAATAAAATAAATAAAAAAATTCAGAAAACTGTTGACCTCGGGGTTACCCCGAGGTTTATTCTTTTCTTAAGGAGGTGTATACCTATGGATATTAAACTTGAGAATGTAGAAGACCTTTTGAGAAAATATGAGGCAGAGATTTTGCAGAAGTTAGGTGAACTCATTGCAATACCTAGCATTTCATCGGATTTACCAATGGTAAAAAAGGCCCTGAAATGTTCGCTGAATTTAGGCGAAACATTAGGGTTCCGGTCAAAAGCAGAGCTTGAGGAAAGTGTAGGAGTAATCGAAATGGGGGAAGGCGATGAAACTGTAGGGATATTGGTTCATGTGGATGTGGTTCCTCCGGGAGAAATTTCACTTTGGGAAAGCGATCCTTTCAAAATGCTTGAAAAAGATGGGAAGCTTTACGGAAGAGGAACTTTAGATGACAAAGGTGCATTGGTAGCATCATTGTATGCTATGAAAATCGCTACTGATATATCTAAAGAAAGTGGATTGCCCATAAAGAAAAAGGTTCAACTGATCATCGGAACACAGGAGGAGGTTGCATGGACGGATATGGAAAGATATGTCAAAGAGTTTGACTTACCTGACTACGGCTTCACTCCGGACGGAGAGTTCCCATTGTGCAATATTGAAAAGGGCATTGCAGATTTTATAATTAAATTCCCTTATGATAGTGATTATAGTAATCCCGGCAGCCAAGCCTCTAGCGCTGCGGTTATAAGCATTGATGGAGGACATGCCTTAAATGCTGTACCAGGTAAATGTACCTATAAAGTAAAATCTGATCATGGCGAAGAAACCGTGGAAATCCAAGGGAAAACGGTTCATTCATGCCAGCCGGAAAGGGGAGAAAACGCCATTACAGGAGCCGTTAAGCAGATTTTGTCCAAAGGATATGAATCCAATAATGTGTATAGGGTATGCGAATTCGTAGATAAATATTTCAGTTCGATGAAGGGCGAAGCGTTAGGACTTTGCAGTGAAAGTGAATACTATAACGGAGAGTTTGTCCACCGCAATGTTTTTACGCCTACCACCATTAAAACTGAAAAGGATGGAATCCTTTTAGGGGTAAACTCCAGAATTGCATATGGAACAGATATGGAACAGGTATTTGAAGCCTTCGAAAAGGCAGCGAGAGAATATGGAGGAGAGATAATTTATAAACATTCGGCACCTGCAATCTATATAAGCAAAGAAAAGCCCTTTCTTAAAAAATTAGCTCAGGCTTATGAAAGTGTTACCGGAAAGGAGAATGAGTTTGTTTTAGCCTATGGCGGTTCATACGCAAAGGCGATGCCAAATGTAGTGTCCTGGGGTCCCATTTTCTTAGGAGAAGAAGATACCTGTCATGAAGAAAATGAGTATATAAATAAAGAGTCACTTTTCGACAATATTAAAATTTTCGCTCTTGCATTATCAAATTTGATATTTAAAGAAGAATCTTATAAGTAAAAAGGAGGGAGAAATATGAACTTTGGATTTTGGAGTTTAGTTCCGGTGCTTGTTATTATAATATTTGCACTATGGACTAAGGATACTTTTATTTCTATCTTGGTAGGTGTGACGGTAGCCTTTCTCATGGTTGCCAAGGGTAATCCGCTGACAGCGTTTAACGGATTCCTGGAGGGACTCTACAAGATTATGACCAGCCAAAACACGGCTTGGGTATTGCTTGTATGTGCTTTATTCGGATCATTAATAATGCTGGTGACAGAAGCCGGAGGTGCGATGGGATTCTCCAATTTGGCAGAAAAAGTTCTCAAGACCAGAAAAGCTGCTATGTTGGGAACTTGGGTATTAGGAATAATCGTATGTGTGGATGACTACCTTAACTCGCTGGCAGTAGGAGCTGCTGTGAGAAAGGTGACAGACAGAGAAAGAGTTTCCCGTGAGATGATAGCCTATATAGTAAATTCAACAGGCGTTACGGTGTGTGCCATTATACCATTTTCGTCCTGGGCGGCTTTCATGAGCGGACTTATGGAAAAATCGTCAATGTTAGGAGGAACAACTCCTTCAGGAGCATATATCAGCACAATACCATACATAATCTACGGCTGGATAGCTATAATATGTGTGCCCTTGATAATTCTGAAGGTTATTCCCCTAATAGGACCTATGAAAAAAGCAGAAGACAGGGCATTGAATACAGGAGAAATTTTTTCGGAAGAATCCAAGAAACTGATAGGAGAACTGCCTAGCGAAGAACTTAAGTTTGAAGGCAAAAAATGTAGAGCCATAAATTTCATACTGCCTGTTCTGCTGGTAGCCATTTTGACTGTGGTTATGGAAGATTTATTGATAGGACTGTTTGCTGCTATTGCCCTTTGTTTTGTAATGTATATACCACAAAAGCTTATGTCCGTAAGAGACTTTTTCGGTCATATTATGGGTGGAATGAAAGACATGTTCCCAATACTGGTGGTTATAATACTTTCATACGTACTAATTGATGTTAATCAGCAACTTGGACTTATCGATTATATAGTCGGTGTTGCCTTAAAGGCTGTAAATCCTGCATTATTGCCTATAACAATATTTGTGGTAATAGGGTTATTGTCCTTCGCTTCCGGCAGCTTTTGGGGACTTGCAGCTATTGCATTCCCAATAGTTGGTTCATTGTCAGCAGCATTGGATGTAAATACCTTCCTTTGTGCAGGTGCTCTTATTTCAGCAGTGGCTTTCGGTGGACATATTTGCCTGTATTCGGACACGGTAATTTTAGCATCAGCTTCCACACAGGTAACCAATGCTGAATACTTCAGGACATCTGCCCCCTTAGTGGCAATTCCATTTGTGTTGTCTGCAATTGTGTTCTTCGCTTTGGGATTTGTCATGGCTTAAAAGACAAAAAGATAAGTAATGAGACAAAAAGAAAGAAAAGGCCCCTTGCTAAAAAGGGGCTTTTCTATTGATTTTATAGCTGATTTCAATTAAAATGTACGAAGATGTATTTTACTTTAAAATACTAAAAGGTTAAACACTTGGAGGAATATATGGCTCAGTTATATTACAGATACAGCACCATGAATGCAGGAAAATCCATAGATTTGATAAAGGTTGCATACAACTATGAGGAAAGAGGACAGCAGGTACTCACTCTTGTTCCGTCCACAGACGACCGCTTCGGAAAGGGTGTAATTACCTCCCGCATAGGTATCCAGAGAGAAGCTATGGTAGTCAATGATGAAACCAATATCTTGGAGCTTTTCATGAGGGAAAGGGAAAAGCGCAGAATCGATTGCGTTTTAATAGATGAATGTCAGTTTTTAAAGAAGCACCATGTGCAGGAGCTGGTGGAAATTGTAGACAGCTTAGGCGTGCCTGTTTTGGCCTACGGACTTAAAAACGATTTCAGGAATGAGCTCTTTGAGGGTTCCTATTACCTGCTCATATATGCGGACAAAATCGAGGAAATAAAGACCATCTGCTGGTGCGGCAGGAAGGCTACCATGGTAGCTCGAATCGTAGACGGAAAATTTGTAAAGCAGGGAGAGCAAATCGTCATAGGGGGCAATGATATGTACGTGTCCCTCTGCAGAAAGCATTACAATGACGGCAGAATCGGTCCG
The DNA here is from genome assembly GCA_041854955.1 of Anaerovoracaceae bacterium. Taxonomy (GTDB): domain Bacteria; phylum Bacillota; class Clostridia; order Peptostreptococcales; family Anaerovoracaceae; genus CAMENZ01. The sequence goes on from JBHADF010000023.1 coordinate 9,503, forward strand.
GATAAGTAGCGCTGACGCTACATAAAGGGGGAGAAGATGAAGCGATTTTTAATTATAATAAACTTAACATTGATATTGTTGCTCTTGGGCTTTGCCTTTGCTCAGGCGGAAACGGGTACGGGATATGTGAATACTCCCGCCGGGCTCAACGCAAGGACGGGCCCGGGCATAAGCTATACCCTTATTGAAACCTTGCACGACGGCTATTTGGTACAGGTCACGGGCACAGAATATGCCGCTGACGGAGAACCTTGGTACAGCATAACCTGGGGCACGGGAAATGCAGGCTATGTTTTGGCAAAACGCATAAAGCTGGTGGATAATACTGTGCCTGTCGATGAGGGGGTGGGAGCAGAACCGATGCCCACCATGACAGCTGCCGAGTTTGAAAGCTATATGACTTCTCAGAATTTTCCTGAGACATATAAGCCATATTTGAGATCCATGCAATCGGCTCATCCCTCATGGACCTTCAAGGCCGCTCACACGGGAATGAGCTGGGACACAGTCATCGCAAAGGAAAGCCAGGTAGGACAATCCTTGGTTTACTCCGGGGCCATGCCCTCATGGAAGTCTATGGAAAAGGGTGCCTACACCTTTAATGGGGATAAATACATTTCCTACGACAGCGGCGGTTGGTATACAGGCTCTCCCATGATAATAAAATACTACATGGATCCGAGAAATTTCCTCAATGAAAACGGGATTTTTCAGTTTTTAACCCATGGCTATGAGGGAGACACTCAGAAAATCGGCGGACTTAAGCTACTTTTAAGAGGCACCTTTATGGGTGGAGCCTTCCCTGAGGGAGGTTACGAAACTTGGGCGGATGCCCTGATGGAAGCGGGAAAGCAGTCAGGAGTAAATCCTTATGTGCTGGCTTCTATGATTTTAGTGGAACAGGGAACCGGCGGCATAGGCGGGTGTATTTCCGGTACTGTTTCCGGATATGAGGGATATTACAACTTCTTCAACATAAATGCATACAAAAAAAATGGATTGACGGCTGTTCAAATGGGCCTCAAATATGCTTCCGAGAGCGGATCCTACGGCCGACCATGGAACTCCAGATTTTCCTCCATCCTGGGAGGTGCACAGTTTTATGGAAGGAACTATGTTACAAGAAATCAGAATACTCTCTATTTTAAAAAATGGAATGTGATGAACGGAGCTACATCTTTAGGTGAGCACCAGTATATGGGCAATGTTCAGGGGGCCGAGCTGGAAGCCATAAGGCTTCGAAAAGGCTATCTGAATGTGCTTAATCAACCTATGACTTTCATCATACCGGTGTATGAAGGCATGCCTTCGGAAATTTCCCAAAAGCCTACAACGGGAAATAACAATAACTACTTGGATGATCTTCAGGCAGATGGCTTTACACTGGATAAAACCTTTGACAGATACGGTTACGAGTATTCTGTAAATGTAGACCCTTCTGTGAGAGCTGTAGCTATAAAGGCCGTTGCAAACAGCAAGGAAGCTACGATAAAAGGTGCCGGAACCGTCATGTTGGAAAATCAGGAGACTCGAATTCCCGTTAGAGTGACTTCCTCTTCCGGTATGGAAAGAACATATTATATAACCGTAAGAAAGGTGCAGGGAGGACAGGCCAACGCCAATGAGCCGGCCAATGCAGGCCTTATAGAAGATGTGCAGAAGAGTACTGTAACCGTGAAATCCGCTTTGAACAAGGGAGATGAGGATAAGACGGAGATAGTACTGACCTGGGAAAAGGTGGCAGAAGCTGACTATTATCAGGTTTTCAGATCCAATTCAAAAAATTCCGGATTCGGAAAATCCCCTTATTACACATCTTCTGACAAGGAAACACTTACCTTTACGGACCGAGATGATTTTACCAAGGGTAAAACCTATTACTATAAGGTAAGAGGTGTAAAGGAAATAGACGGCAACCTCTATTATACCAAGTGGTCC
>JBHADF010000024.1:0-10053 GCA_041854955.1 Anaerovoracaceae bacterium
ATAAATGCCCTTTATAATATAGTGGACAGCATGTTTGTGGCTCAGCTGGGGGAAGACGCATTGTCGGCCGTATCTCTGGTGGGGCCCTTTCAATTCTTAATTGTAGCTGTAGGTGTGGGAAGCGGTGTAGGTGCCAACTCTCTAATTTCAAGAAAGCTGGGGGAAAAGGACCAGAAGGCGGCAGATCAGGCGGCCAGCACCACGGTTTTCATTGGGATTATAAACTACGTTCTTTTCCTGTTTTTAGGAACCATGTTTCCAAAACTGTTTTTAGGAGCCTTTATATCGGAAGGATCCTACATATATGAAGCCGGCTATGCTTATCTGGCAATTATTTGCTTCGGATCCCTGTTTTTCCAAACGGAGATGCAGATTGTCAAGATTTTGCAGGCTACAGGAAATATGATAGCTCCCATGAAATGCAGCATTACGGGCGTAGTGGTGAACTTGATTTTGGATCCGCTGCTCATTTTCGGAATAGGAATTTTCCCTAAAATGGGAGTTGCCGGAGCTGCTTTAGCCACTATAATTGCTCAGTTCTGTGCTATGTCCGTAGGCGTATATATGCTGCTCAAGGGAGACCATTTAGTAGAAATAAAGATAAAGGGCTTTAGGGTAAACTGGAAAATCGTCAAGGAAATCTACAAGGTTGGCATGCCTTCCATCGTGATGCAATCCATATTTTCCGTGATGATACTGTTCTATAACATGATTCTTGTGGAATACTCCACTGTGGCTGTAGCCGTGCTTGGGGTATATATTAAGATACAGTCCTTCGTATTCATGCCAGTATTTGGCTTAAACCAAGGTGCTATGCCTATAATCGGATATAACTTCGGAGCCGGAAATAAAGAACGATTGGTGGAGGTATATAAGGAGGCCCTGAAGGTGGCTCTTGGAGTTATGGTAGTGGGCTTTATAATATTCCAGACCATACCGGAGACCTTGCTGGGCATGTTCAACGCTTCGGATAAAATGATTGAAATAGGAGTTCCGGCACTGCGTCTCATTAGCATTTCATTTGTGCCGGCAGCGGTAGGAATAATAAACAGTACCGTATTTCAAGCCACCGGCTACGGAATACACAGTATGATGGTGGCTATATTGAGACAACTGGTAGGTATTCTTCCTATGGCATATTTCCTCACAAAGATAGGAGGAGTGCAGCTTTCATGGCTCTCTTTCCCCCTGGCTGACATACTTGCTTTAGGATATAGTATATTCATGCTTAACAGAATATACAAAAATAGAATATCCAATTTCTGAATGAAATAATGTATAAAAACAAGAGGCTTTAGGGCCTCTTTTATATTGGAAAATAATTCTTAACAGGAACTTATCACCATATATTTTTGAATAGTGTTAGAATAATCATATAAAATATTTTGGCATGAGGTACGTAATGAGATTAGGAATTGATGTCGGCTCAACCACGGTGAAGCTGGTGTTGAGAGATGAAGATAAAATAGTATATAAACGCTACGAACGACATATGTCGGGAGTTTTTGCCAAGGTTCGGGAGCTGCTTTCCGAGATGGAAAAGGAGCTGGGCGATATTCAGGTTCAGACTGTAATAACCGGTTCGGGAGGCCTTTCCTTAGCGGAAAAGACGGGAATAAAATTTGAGCAGGAAGTAATCACCTGCTCCCTTGCTGTGGAAAAAATCATTCCTGAAACCGATGTGGCCATTGAATTAGGTGGTGAAGATGCAAAGATAACCTATTTCGGGTCGGCTGTAGAGCAGAGGATGAACGGGACCTGTGCCGGAGGTACAGGAGCCTTCATAGACCAGATGGCAATCTTGCTCAACACAGACGGAAATGGCTTGAATGAAGCTGCAAAGGGCTATGAGCACATATATCCTATCGCTGCTCGCTGTGGAGTTTTTGCCAAAACCGATATACAGCCCTTGATAAATGAAGGTGCTCCCGTAGCGGATTTGGCAGCTTCCATATTTCAGGCTGTGGTCAATCAGACCATATCCGGCTTAGCCTGTGGTAGAAAAATAGCCGGAAAGGTGACCTTTTTAGGTGGACCTCTGACATATATGTCTGAGCTGAGAAAACGCTTTATAGAAACCTTGCACCTAAACCAGGAGGATGTTATCTTCCCGGAAAATTCCAAGTACTTTGTGGCTCTGGGAGCAGCTTTTTGCGCTGAATCGGAGAACCCTCAGAAGCTATCTTCCCTTATATCAAAGATTGAAAAGGTAGACAGCGCATCTGAAGCTCTAACAAACAGGATGGAGCCTCTTTTTGCAAACGATGATGAATATAAGGAATTCACGGAAAGACATGCAAAGGAAAGTGTGGAAAGAGGCGATATAGCTAAAGCCCAAGGCGCTCTCTTCTTAGGCATAGACGCGGGTTCAACAACCACTAAGGCTGTTTTGGCCGACAGGGAAAAGAGAGTTCTCTATTCCTTCTACGGAAATAACGAAGGAAATCCCATAGAAACCACAAAAAAACTCCTGAAGGAAATATACGGAAAGCTTCCGGAGGGGGCATACATAGGAAGGACTACGGTGACAGGCTACGGAGAAGGTCTTATTAAGGCTGCCTTCAAAGCGGACTCGGGCATTATAGAGACCATGGCTCACTATAGAGGAGCAGAAGAATTCTTGCCGGGAGTTACCTTCATACTGGACATCGGCGGTCAGGACATGAAATGCTTGAAAATCAAGGATGGCGCTGTATATAATATAATGCTCAACGAGGCATGCTCATCAGGCTGCGGCTCTTTCATAGAAACCTATGCAAAATCTGTAAATATGAAGGTGGATGATTTTGCGCAGGTAGGATTAATGTCACAGAGACCGGTGGATTTGGGTACCCGTTGCACAGTATTCATGAACTCCATGGTAAAACAGGCACAAAAGGAAGGTGCCGGCATAGGCGATATCGCTGCCGGACTTTCATATTCGGTTATTAAAAATGCTCTCTACAAGGTAATCAAGCTGAGAAATCCGGAGGAAGCCGGTGACAAGGTAGTAGTACAAGGGGGAACCTTCCTAAATGAAAGTGTTTTGAGAGCCATAGAAAAAATTCTCGGAAAAGATGTGGTAAGGCCTGACATAGCAGGACTCATGGGTGCATATGGCTGTGCCCTCTATTCCATGGAGGATTACCAAGAAGGCATGAAGTCACAGATTCTGTCTCTTTCCGAATTGGCTGATTTCACTACTTCAGGAAAGAATACCCGTTGCAAAGGCTGTCAAAACAACTGTATGCTTACCATTACAGCGTTTGCAGACGGAAGCAAGTTCATAACCGGCAACAGATGCGAAGTGGGAGAGGGGAAGGCATTCAAAGAAAACGACATCCCTAATCTTTACGAATATAAATTAAAACGACTTTTCGGCTATGAACCTCTTTCGGAAGAAAAGGCTTACAGAGGCCATGTAGCGCTTCCGAGAGTTTTGAATATGTATGAGAATTATCCATTCTGGTTTACCTTCTTTACAAACCTGAGCTTTAGGGTGGTTCTTTCTCCGGCATCGACGAAGGAGTTGTATCAGAGAGGCATGGACTCTATATCCTCGGATACGGCTTGTTATCCTGCAAAGCTGGTTCACGGGCATATAAAAACGCTCATAGATATGGGGGAAAAATGGATTTTTTATCCCTGTATAAATTACGAGCAGCAGGAAGACCCGGATACGCAAAACCACTATAACTGCCCTATAGTAGCCACCTATCCGGAGGTTATAGCCAATAACATGAATGAGGACTTCAAGGCTAGCGGAGTTAAATTTTCTCATCCTTTCTTACCCTACGACAGAGATGACAGGCTCATAGCCGCTCTGCATAAGGTGTTGAAGGAAAAGGGCATAGAGAAAAATGAAATTAAAAATGCAGTGGCTTTAGCTCGGAAAGAACAAAAAGCCTTTAAGAAGGATGTGGAAAATAAGGGTGTAGAAGCCTTAGCCTATGCTGAGGAGCACGGCAAGAAGGCTATAGTATTATCGGGAAGACCCTATCATCTGGACGGAGAAATAAACCACGGCATAGATAAGATGATAAGCTCCTTTGATATGGTAGTACTTTCAGAGGATGCCGTAGCGGAGCTGTCATCAGGCAACAAAAAGAGAAGGGTTTTGGACCAATGGATGTACCACTCCAGACTTTATAAGGCAGCGGATTTTGTGGGAACAAAGGATGGCATTGAATTGGTACAGCTCAATTCCTTCGGCTGTGGAGTAGATGCTGTAACTACCGATGAAGTGGAAGAAATTTTGTCTCATAACAATAAACTGTATACCCTGTTGAAAATTGACGAGGGTAATAATTTGGGTGCCATCAGAATAAGGCTTCGTTCTTTGAAGGCAGCCATGGAAGAAAGAGATAAGAATGGAGTAAGGGCCGGAAAATCCGTAAGAAGCTTTGACAGGGTGGTTTTCACCGAGGAAATGAAGAAGGATTATACCATCATAATGCCTCAGATGTCCCCGCTGCATTTCAAGTATTTTGAGGCAGCAGCCAGATCCTGTGGCTACAATGTGGTTCTGGTTCCCGACGACGGAAGCAATAAGGCCGTAGAGGAGGGCTTGAAGTATGTAAACAATGATGCATGTTATCCTACTCTTGTAACGGTTGGCAAGATGATTTCGGAGCTTAAATCCGGAAAATATGACCTTAACCGCACAGCCCTTATAATGTCTCAGACAGGGGGAGGCTGCAGAGCATCCAACTATGTGGCCATCATAAGAAAGGCATTGAAGGATTTGAAGATGGAACAAGTGCCTGTAATTTCCTTCAGCGCCGGTTCCATAGAAAAAAACCCGGGCTTCAAAATTGATTTGGATATGGCTAAAAAACTGGTGTTTTCCGCCTTTTACGGCGATTTGTTCCAGCGGCTCATATACGCAACAAGACCATATGAAATAGTCAAGGGAAGTGCGGAGGCCATAAAGGCAAAATATGAAAAGCAAATACTGGAAAACTGCGGTGACGGCAAATTTTCCGTATTTAAAAAGCTGGTGCCTCGTATTGTGGCGGAATATGATGCCTTGCCCTTGAAAGATATTAAAAAGCCAAAGGTAGGGGTAGTGGGTGAGATATTGGTAAAGTATCATCCCGATGCTAACAACAATATCGTGGACATCATCGAAGCTGAAGGTGGGGAAGCCGTTGTTTTGGATTTGGTTGATTTCTTCCTCTACACCATGTATAACAAGAAATTCAACTTTGAAAATCTTTCCGGATCCTGGGGAGCTTATTTTGGAAATATGACAGCTATAAAATATATAGAATATCTGAGAAAGCCTTTGAGAAAGGCATTGAGAGAGAGTAAGCGTTTTGAAGAGCCTTGCTATATTGAAAATACAGCTCATGAGGCGTCTGAAATAGTTTCCTTGGGCAATCAATGCGGAGAAGGGTGGCTTCTGACGGGAGAGATGGTGGAACTCATAAAGCAGGGAGCGCCTAATATTGCCTGCCTGCAGCCCTTTGCCTGCTTGCCTAACCATGTGACGGGAAAGGGAATGATGAAAGCCTTGAGGGAGAAATTCCCGGAGGCCAATATAGTCGCCATCGACTATGATCCGGGAGCTTCCAATGTAAACCAGCTGAATCGTATAAAGCTTATGATGTCTACAGCCCGAAAAAACATTATGGCAGCCAATAAAATAGAAAATTACATTTAATGACATATCGGCCATAAAGTTTCGGTTACACCTTGAATTTGTCAAGCTGCTATTGTATAATTGTAGTTGAAAAATCAAATCAAAACAGTTAGGAGGTGTCTCCATGGGAAGACACGGTACAATCGCAGGACGTAAGGCGGCTCAGGACAGCAAGAGATCAGCCATGTTCACAAAGTATGCAAGAGCTATCACGGTAGCGGCAAAGGACGGAGGAGATCCGGAATATAATGCAGGCTTAAGGATGGCTATAGAAAAGGCTAAAGCAATTTCAATGCCCAATGAAAACATCACGAGAGCCATAAAAAAGGGAACAGGTGAGCTGGCAGGCGAAACCTACGAAGAATTAACCTTTGAAGGCTATGGCTTAGGAGGAGTTGCGGTTATAGTTGAAGCTTTAACGGATAACAATAACAGAACAGCTGCCTCTATCAGAGCTACTTTTGACAAATATGGAGGCAATTTGGGTACACCGGGTTGCGTATCATACATGTTTGCAAGAAAGGGCGTAATCGTAATTGAAAAGCCTGAGGACGAGGCCATAGATGAGGATGCTCTTATGGAAGCTGCTTTGGAAGCCGGAGCAGAAGATATGCTCAATCAGGAAGATTGCTTTGAAGTTATAACAGAACCGGAAGCCTTTGCAGAGGTGCACAAAGCCTTAAAGGATGCAGGCTACGAGTTTGTAGAAGCCGACATCGAGAGAGTACCTTCCATGGAAGCTACACCTAAAAGCGAAGATATAAAGAAATTGGCAAAGATGATTGAGCTCTTGGAAGATAATGACGATGTTCAAAAGGTTCATCACAACTGCGCTGTTGACCTTTTCGAAGAATAAGACGATTAAGAAATTAAATAAAAAATAATCCTGGGTTATGCGTCGAGGAATTATAATTGAACCTACACTTTTGCATTGGGAACCCGAGTCTCGGCTGGAGTATGTCAGGCCTCCATGTAGTGGAAGGCAGAAACTGATGAGCAGGGTACCCGCCTATCGATCCGATAGGTGTCAATTATACCCTTGACGGTAATTCGGGGTTTTTTATTAGGAGGGGAAAATGAAGGAAAGAATTGTCATCATAGACGGAAACAGCCTTATAAACAGGGCATATTACGCCATGCAAAGGCATATGATTACTAAAGAAGGCATATACACTCAAGGCATATATGGCTTTATAAATATGCTTACTAAAATACAGGAGGACTACAGCCCCTCACATATTACCGTGGCCTTTGACTTAAAAGGACCTACCTTCCGTCATTTGGAATATGATCAATATAAAGCGGGCAGAAGAGCCATGCCCATGGAGCTGGCCATGGAAATGCCTATTTTGAAGGATGTGCTGAAGGCGATGAACATCCACACTATGGAATTAGAAGGCTTTGAAGCTGACGATTTAATAGGTACGGTTTCAAGGATGGCCGAAGAAAACGGCATGGAGCCCCTTGTAGTTACAGGAGATAAGGATGCTTTACAGCTAGCTTCATATGTGACAAAGATTATAATCACAAAGAAGGGCGTAACGGATTTTGAAATATATGATCACGATAAGATGCTGGAGAGGTACTCTTTAACACCTGCTCAGTTTATAGATTTGAAAGGCCTTATGGGAGACTCCTCCGACAACATACCCGGCATTCCCGGAGTGGGAGAAAAGACCGGGATTTCTCTGCTTACCCAATTCGGTTCCATCGAAAACATGTTGGAGCATACAGAGGAAATCAAGAAGGATAACCTGAGGAAAAAAGTGGAAGAGGGACAACAGCTTGCTTTGATGAGCAAAAGACTGGCTACTATAAACAGATTTGTACCTATAGAAATAGATTTTTCAGAGCTAAAATTTACGGAGCCTAATTACAAAGAGCTGATCAGCCTCTACACTAAGCTGGAATTTAAGAGCTTTCTGAAGAAAATTAAAACGGAAGATTCGGAAGAAGTTTCGGATATTGCCATATCTGAAACTATAGAAAAGACCATGATTACGGATGAAGGGGGTATGGAAAAGCTGTCATCCCTGAAAGACGGGAAGGCCTTCATTAAGGTGTTCTCTGATTTTTCCCATGTCAAGGCACCCACGGTTGATTACCTGTTTATAGGAACCAAGGAAAAGGTGTATTTGCTCAATGTAGAAGCCATAGGCGTGGAATCCGTCATTAAAGTCCTTAATCAGCTTAGCCTGTCCTTTTGGGGTCATGATATAAAAGATGATATCTATGCTTTGATGTATTATGGGCTTGAAAATTTCAAGGTTATTTTTGATACTGCCATAGCGGAGTACGTCTTAGAGACCACCAGAAGCAATTACGACCTAAAGGCTATGATGCTGGAAAAATTTCAAATTACCATTCCGTCAGAAAAGGAATATCTGACAGGAAAAGGACAGATGGATATGTTTTCCGACCCGGGAGCGGACTATTTGGAATACGGTCTCATATTGGAAACTGCTGTATCAAAGGTTATAGAATCACAGAAGGAAGCTTTGGCGGAGCAGGGGCTGGAAAACATATTTTTCAATGTTGAAATACCTTTAATAGAGGTCATGGCTTCTTTGGAGGTAGAAGGAATCTGCGTGAACAAAGAAATGCTTGGGGAATTCGGAGAAAGTCTTCGTGCTGAGATTCAAGTGTTGGAGATGCAAATTCATGAGCTGGCAGGAGAAAGCTTTAACATAAATTCCCCCCTACAGCTTGGAAATATCCTCTTTGAGAAGCTCATGCTTCCTGCGGGAAAGAAAACTCAAAAGGGATACAGCACGGGAGCGGATATTTTAGAAAAGATAAAGGACAAACACCCCATAGTGCCTGCCGTCATGACCTACAGAAATCTGACAAAGCTGAATTCAACCTATGTGGAGGGATTGAAGCCTTTGATAGGAAGAGACGGTAAAATAAGAGCTCATTTCCAACAAACTGTAGCAGCCACCGGCAGATTGAGCTGCACAGAGCCTAATTTGCAGAACATACCCGTAAGGTCAGAGCTGGGACGTCAGCTGAGACAGGCCTTTACCGCAGGCGAAGGGCGCCTTTTGATAGGTGCTGACTACTCACAGATAGAGTTAAGGATTTTGGCCCATCTTTCCCAGGATGAAACGCTGATAGAGGCCTTCAACAATGGTGAAGACATCCACCTTATGACAGCCTCCAGAGTGTTAGGAGTACCGGCGGATAAGATTACACCGGGGGACAGAAGCAAGGCAAAGGCGGTAAATTTCGGGGTAATATACGGAATGAGCGGCTTCGGCCTCAGCGAAGAGCTTAATATAACACGAAAAGAAGCAGAGGCCTATATAGGCGAATATTTTAAAAAGCATGTTAAGGTTAAAGAATATATGGACCAACAGATTGCAAAGTGCAAGGAAAGCGGGTATTCGGAAACTATAATGGGCAGAAAACGTTTTATACATGAGATAAACGCATCCCAGTATGTGGTTCGCCAGCTGGGAGAAAGATTGGCAATGAACACTCCTATACAGGGTAGTGCCGCCGACATTATAAAACTGGCTATGATAAAGGTTTACAAGGCTTTAAAGGAAGAGTTTCCGGAATCAAAGCTTATTTTGCAGGTACATGACGAACTCATAATAGACGCCCAAAAGGAAGATAAGGAAAAAATAAAAGAACTCTTGGTAAAAAATATGGAGGAGGCCATGGAGCTTTCGGTTAAGCTGTCAGCAGAACCGGGAGAAGGAGCCACATGGTATGATCTAAAGTAATATGATGATAATAGGATTGACCGGCGGCACGGGAAGCGGCAAATCTACTGTGGCAGATTACCTGAAGCGGAAAGGCTGCCGGATTATAGATGCGGACAAGCTGGCAAAAGATATAACAGAAAAGGATGAACAGGTAAAGGCTGACATAAGAGCCCGATTCGGCAGCGAGGTTTTCGATTTATCAGGTAATCTGATGCGAAAAAAGCTGGCAGCAGTAGCCTTTTCCGACCCTGAACGTAAGGCTGCTTTAGAATCCATAGTTACAAGACGGGTGATTGAGGCAATACACGAAAAGATATATCATCTAAGGGCCGGCGAAGAGGAAGGTGTGGCAGTAATAGATGCGCCTTTGCTATTCGAATGCGGCTTAGATGAAATCTCTGATGAAAATTGGCTTGTAGTATCTGAAGAAAATATAAGAAAACAGCGCCTGGAGCTTAGAGACGGCTTAAGCCTTGAGGAAATCAGCAAGAGGATGAACAGCCAAATGTCTGATGATGAGAAGCTTAAGAGAGCGGATTTTGTCATAAAAAATTCGGGAAGCTTAGAAGAACTTTTCGCAGGAGTGGATAGGTTATGGGAAAGGATAAATAATGAAGGGGATTAAATTTATAAGTAAATATTGGCCTTGGCTTTTAACAGCCTTGGTTTTAGTTGCCGTAATAATTTCCAGCATTAAAATATATAAAGAGGAAGTCC
>JBHADF010000025.1:0-38973 GCA_041854955.1 Anaerovoracaceae bacterium
TTTCACTTTAATCGAATTAGTAATCGTAGTTGCTATTATCGGTATTTTAGCTTTACTTGTTTTACCTCAGTTTAACAATGTAACTAATGATGCCAAGATTAAGACCTTCGAAGGCAACTGCAAGACTGTAACTTCTGCCATCGCTATGTACCAGGCAGGAAACAGCGGTAAGTTACCTACTCAGCCATCAGACCTTGACCCTTATATTAATAAGGGATTTGAAGGAGCTCTTAAAGGACCTATAGGAAAGGACAACAAGGCAGCAGAATATAAAATATCAGCTGCGGGTGTATTTACTGCTAAATTCACTGATGATAAGGGTACAGAACATACCTATACGTATCCAACTACAACTCCTTAATCTATAAGGATATAGTTTATATTATCCGCTGAATATACTATCAGTTGATAAGGGCGGAAGCCTTAGGCTTCCGTCCCCTTTTCAACTAAAAAAACAAGAAAGGAGCCGAACAATATGGTAACTTATAAAAAATTTAAAAGCCGCAAGGGCTCCGCATATCTTTATGTAGTCATTATATTTTTGTTTGTGACATTGTTTTCGGCTATAATGTTTTCCATGCTGCAGCAGTCCGTTTATCAAACCCACACCTACAGCCTTAGGATGAAGGCCTTTTATCTGACCAAGGAAGCGGCAGATGCAACTGTGGCTGTGCTGCTGGAAGTGCCGGAAAAAACTCTGGCAAACCCGGATCCCAAACCATTGATAAAAACCATGTCATATCCTGCTACGGATACCATGACCCATACTGTAAACAAGACCACAGTTGTGGGAACCAGCGTTATTACGCTGACTAAAGAAAAACATGATTATTACGGTGAAAGCAAGGACTGGATTGTCGCCAACATCACAACCACCATACCTGACGAAAGGAACACCAAACCTGGCACTACAACCGGTGCAGTGTATACTTTCAAAGGTTCGGTTATGATACTTTGGGAGAATTCGATGATTCAGCTTTATAATATAACACTCGATTAAAATTTGAAATCACTCAATTGATGATAGAAGAGAAAGGAGGGCCTTTCTATGAGAAAAACACAAAAACGCCGGGGCATGACCATGGTGGAAACCTGTATCGCCCTTTTGCTCATGTCCTTTATAATGCTTTTGGCAGTTAATTTGGCGGGACTTATGGCAAGAGGGTTTTGGAGTACTGAAATGGAAATTACGGTGACCACACAGGATGCGGCCTTTGCTGCCCAGGTAAACCAAACCATTCAGGAGAGTACAACCCTTTTTACCGTGCCTGAGAAATCCTTTGTAAAGGAAAAATTTACAGCCGGTTGGCATTATCTGGGAGTAATGGAGGATGTCCATATTCCTGCTGTAGTGAGCAGGACCGGCGAAGAAATAGCCTCGGCCAAAGCTTTGGTATATATAGCCTATGTGGGCAATGAAAAGCCTGCGTCTGTACCGTCGGATTGCAACCTTATCCAGAACTCCAACGGCTATTTCTATCAGCAGATTATAGGCCATGCATTTACGGATCCCGATGGTAGGAACCATGACTATTCCCTCACCTTCCACCCTAAAGACCCGGTTAATCTGGCGGCACAGGCCATAACCTATAAGTTCGATTCCAACATTACCGACAAAAAAGGCAATTTGGTTGGAAATGAAAAGATAATAGATATAGACACAATGCTAAATGCTCTCAACTCCATACAGGTAGTGTACAAGGGGAGCAAGACAAACCCGGCTGTAGCCTTAGCCTTTAGACCGGACTTCTTACCCACCTACTCTGTGGATATGATGAAGACGGAAAAACCGGCTGCTACCATAGCCATGGTTTTAGATTTATCCGGAAGTATGACCGCAAAATTCGGTGAAACTACTCGAGTGGCTGCGCTCATAAAGAATGCCACCAAGTTTGCTGAGGATCTCTCTTCAAATGAGAGAGTAAATATTATACTGATACCTTTCTCTAACCATGCAGCGTATAAGAAGAACTATGCAGGATGGAAAGTCCCCAATACCTTTGTGTACAATGCAGCTGAGGATAAAGTAGCTTTGAGGAATGCTATAGAAAGCTTATCCCCACAGGGAGTGACCAATGTAGGAGACGGTGTAAGATTAGCTTATTTTGAATTGGAAAGATTGAAGAGCAGTGGTAAAACCATGGGCTCCGAGTTTATCGTCCTTATGACAGACGGAGAAATGAACACCCTTTCAATGAATGATAAAAGGTATGGCTGGAATGATTCAAATTTATATTTAGGTTCTAGCCCAAATCCTTCGGACTATGATTACTACTATAGGGAGCAGGGTAAAGTAAACCGGAACGAAATAAACCGCCGCAGAGTTATGACTCAGGACTATATGAAGCATTGGGCCGGAAAAATAGTAAAAGAGCATAAGACTACCAATTACCTCATAAGCTTGGCCGGAGGAATGTCAGCCAGCGATAAAAAGGCTTTGGAAAGCGTGTTCGGCACCCAGGCCTTCGACGTTGACAGCTTGACGACTTTCGAATCCACCTTTGAGGAAATCAATAACAATATAAACGATGTAATGTGGGCCTTTGAGGGACCACAGCTGTAATTAGGAAAGGAGGCAAAGAAGATGAAGGGAAACCAATATAAGGGCTTCACCTTAGTAGAGGTAATCATAGCCTTTGTTCTCGTGTCCATCATAGCCTTAATGGTTACTCTTTCGGTAACCTCCACCTATAAAATGTCCACAAAGCTGAAGGATTTGCCTAACAGCTATTATAAGGCACAGAACGAAGTGGAAAGGACTATAGACAAGCTGTCCGCCACCGTAAAGGAATATTTTAGGGCAAAAAATGAGTTATCCAAATATGAAAATGGCAAAGAGCCGGCTGATTTACTAGAAAAAATGGCTGCGGCAGATGCAATTTTAAAGGGATATGAAAATGAGGATGTAACTCTTTTCGGTAAGACAGTCAAGATTTTTAAATTTGATAAGGACTATACATATTCCGGTGGTCAGACGATACATATAGCTGCCGGAGCTGTCAACTTCGTGCCCATAGAAAGGCCTGTAGCAAAGATTGCAGAGGTTAGGATAAATGAAACCGGAGTGTCGGAGAAAAGCGATATGTACTTTGGAACAGGTAAAACTGTAAGTACCTCTGTAACCTATAAGGAAAATGACGATAAGAAATATAAGTTTAAGGAGCTTTACCAGTGGTATAAGTGCACTGAAAGCCTTCACACGGCAGCATTTGGAAATGGGCCTCACTATGATGGAAATGAGGAACTTTACAAAACTCTTTATACTATTTATCCCAATAACTTTACCATAATTCCGGGGGCTACAGGTGCTTCAATTACTGTAAGCAAGGAATATGAGGGCAAGCTTTTGCTTTGCGTGGCAACCCCTCTCAGCAAGTCGGGAACTATGGGAGAATCTGTAGTAAGCAACTATATTTATATAAGTCCTTTACCTAAGCTTAGTGTAGGAGACCCAAAGACAGGTGGATACAAGATGGTCATAGAACCTTCCCTCGTGCCTATCAACTACAGTCCTGAAGAATTCATAAGTGTAGGCGCTATGGTAAGCCGTATACCTGAAACAACCAGTTTTATAGCTATGGGAGGTAGCTCTCCACAGCTAAGCGTTTTCGGGGCACCTACAGACACTAATCTTAAGCTTTCTTCTGACGGATCGGGCAATTACTCCAGATTTTTAAGGTTTAATGAAAAGACCAGGATGAGGTCATCGGGACTTAAAATTTCAACAGGCGATATGATTTTTGCCGTAGTTAAGGATACAAATAAAAGCAGTCCTAATTTTGTTGAGACCAACAGCAAGGCCTATGGGTTTAGGGAATGTCTTTATGCCGGCGATGGTAGTGGTGACACAGGCTGGACCGTTGTAGTGATGCGGATGGCCAAATCTTCCCCTGAAATTAGAGTAGGGAACAGTGCCGTAGATATTGCAGAGCTCATCGTTACTCCTGAATTGGGAGAGAAAGACATAGCTTCTGTAGTGAAATATTTAGCTGAAAAATACCACATAAGTGCAAACTATATCGCAAATCCGTAACATCTAACCGAGGAGAAAGTGGAATGAAGAACATAATGAAGGAGAAGTTGACCCTGCCTATCAAGCCTAAAAAGAGCCAGGGAAAACCTACAAAGAAATTTAGCGACCAGGTAAAAGGAAAAATGTGCTTTGCCTTTGACTTTGGAGAATATGCTACAAAGATAGCCGTCGCCAAAGTTACAAAAGGCAAGCTTACCGTAAAGAATTTGCTTGTAGTTGAAAACGACGAACGACAGACTAAAATCGACAGCTCTAACATTAAAGAATGGAGAGCCAAGCTGGGAAGGGCCTTAGGCCAGCAGAACATTTCCACCGTAGGTCAGGTGGCTGTATGCACAGTGGGAAGCAGACACTATATAAGCAGACCCTTGGAAGTGCCCTACGCCACAGGTCCGGACCTCTTAGGACTGGTAGCTTACGAAATGAGCCAGAGCCTTTCCTTGGATATGGACAACTACTATTTCCAGTATAAGGTTCTCTCTGTTTCCGAAAAGAACGGGGCAAAGGTTTGCAACGTATGGGCGGCGGCAGTTTCTAAAAGCATCTGTGACTGCTATTATGAGCTCTTAGACTCCCTTAGATTGAAGCCCCTGGTTATGGATGTTAATATCAATGGTTTAGAGCGCATCTTTGCCGCAGATACCCAGCTGGGAGAAGTGACAAGGGATAGCGTAATTGCCACAGTGGATTTAGGTATGCGAGGCACAGAGGTGAATATTTTCCAGAATGGTATCTATGTCCGCGGTGCCAATGTGGAGGTTGGAGAAGGAAAGATGGTGTCTGCCGCCAAGAATGCCTTGGGCGTACAGATAGCTGATATTCACAACGGAAATAAGCTGGTGGTTAAGCCTCAGAATATATACGATATAATGAGAAAGAATGACTCCCCTAATGCCAAAGCCTTTATCAGCGTTATTGAAGAATGGCTTACGGAAATAAATGCGGTGGTTAAGAGACACAACATCAGCAGTCCTTCGGCTCAAATTACCAAGCTGGTACTTTACGGAGGCAGCCCTCAGCAGGTATGGCTGAAGCCCTATCTTGAAAGGTATTTGGAAGTCAATACGGTGCTGGTTCAGAACTTGGACTGCTTCAATATACCTCCTGCATTGATTCAGGGCAGCAATACCATACCGCAGTGCCTAAATGCTCTCGGCTTGCTTTTGATAAATTAACAGGGGGTAGCAGATGAATTATTTTAACTTTTTTTCTCAATGTGAAAAAACTTCACAGAGCAGCAAAGTTTCCGGCTATAAATGGTTGATCTATCTGGGAATTTGTCTCGTAGCTGTGTCGGCCTTATCCTATGGATATTTTTCATTCCAGACTATGAGGTATAATTCACAGCTGGCTTATTTAGACGAGATACAGAACAACCAGGGCTTCATGGAGCAGTACGGAGCCGCCATGGCTACGAAGAATTTAGTGGAAGAGTCCAAAGGAGATTTTGATGCTACGAGCCGTTTGGTAATTGCGGCACTGGGCCTCAATGTTGCCAACAAAGACTTGGCGGATATAATCAATGACGCCATGCTTAGCGGTTCCTATATAAATAAGGTCAGCATAGGCGACGGAAAAGTAACCATAGACGGCTACGGAAGAGACATAAGAATGATAGCCAAGATAGAAGAAAATCTTCGTGAAAGCCAGGCCTTCGACAGTGTCCTTATGACCATAGTGGAAAACAGAGACGAATCGGTGCTTAATATACCGAGATTTAATTGTGACATGATCTTGAAAGGTGGTGCTCAGGAGCAATGAAAACATCGGAAAAAGAAATAAAAATATTAATTGTACTTCTGATGGCAATTGCAGCTTATAGCTTTTTTACCTTCGTGCTTAAGCCGAAGTGGGATGCCACTTCGGAGCTGAAACAGCAGGTAGATGACCAGGACACCTTGGTTAGAGAAATGTTTGTCACTACTCAGAACTACCAAAACAATATTGAGCAGATAAAGACTACAAGCGGCGCTATTATAAAGAATATTTCCAGATTTTACACTCATGAAAAGCATGAAGTCTTTTTAGTTCAAATCGATAAATGGCTTAAGGAAGCAGGCCTGAAGTATGCAGCGATTTCATCTGTAGACCCGGTTAGCTATGTCATATCCTTCGGTGACGAAGCTAATACTGACGGAACCGATGATACAGCAGATGAGGAGGGAACTGAGGGCGAGGAGGCTACTGAGGGTGAAACCGCAGCCACCGACGAAAATGCAGGACAGGCAGCCGAAGCAGCCAACCAGGATAATGGCATGCTTAAGATTACATTAGTACCCCAAGACAGTGCTGAATCCGAAGGCTTGGATAACAGAATGCCCACTTTATGGTCGGCTATTACCATCGAAGCCAACGGAAAATACTCCAATGCCATGAAGCTGTTGGAAATCCTGAAAAAGGCCAAGAAAACTACTGTAGCCTACCAACTGGATATTGAGACACAATCGGATAGCTTGGAATCCAAGAGTAAGAATCCGCAGGTAAAGATGACCATATCACTCTATTTCCTGAACCTTACTAATCCTAACCTGCACAGCCTGGACACCTCCAAGCTGAAAGGAAAAGAAACCCTGTATCAGATTCCCGAAATGAATCCGACCTTTATCATGCCGGAGGATTTCGTAAACGGTGACTACAGGAAGGATTTCTCTATAGGTCAGATTAGAGATGCGGTAGTCGATGTAGTCTCCAAGGCAGGAGAAGGTATCAGAGGCTTGATAGACAAAATTAAGGGATAAAGCAGACGATAAACTTCGTAGGCTAAAAAGGAAGGTGATCGTATATGCCAAACATGACAAAATTTGCAGCGATTGTATTAGTTTATTTTCTGCTGGTATACTTATTCCCCGTAAAGCGAGGTAGACAGCCTCTCTTACTATGGGTCTTTCTCATAGCGGTTCAGGCTATGTCTGTATTGTATTTTCCCATAATCTATGCTTTATTATACAATATGCCGGTGCTGGAAGCTTTGCCGGCCATAGCGGTACAGCTCATTGTGGGAGCAATTTTAGTAGCTGTTAATATGGCCCTTATTTTGGGACTGAACATGGTGTTTTTAAAAAACTCCGGTAACGATGCTGTCGACGGAAGCGATGTGGAAGTAGATATGGACAATGTTCAGCTGAACTTTAAACCGGAGCCGGTACAGCACATTAATCTTTCAAAGGACAGCGAGAATGAATCGGCGGAATTTGAAGTATCCTTTGACGATGACTTTGGAAGTTCCTTTGATCACTTTCATGAGGAGCCGGAGGAAAACATACAGAATAACGATGAGGCAGCTGTATTTGACTCCATACAGGAAATGATAAGCAACGGAAATACGGAAAAAGCCATAAAGCATTTGAAAATCGTGGCCTTTTACGGAACCAGTGAAGTGGCCAAGGAAAAGGCAAAAGCTATCCTTCGCACCATAGAGGAAAGCAATTAAGGGGAGAGAATTATGAAAACGATAGTGATAAATGAAAAATCAATGTACATTCCCGTGGTGAATGTGGCAGATGACAGGGACTTGGGCGGTTCCTCCATTCCTCTTTTCTCAAGGAAGGACCTCCATTTCAAGTATCTTGTTATAAACAAAAATGATGATGAAGAATTTCCTGAACAGGTTTTGGCCGAAAGAAAGGACATCCTTTCCTGGAATGCCTATGCTATTACCTTGGAAAGAGAAACTCCGTTTTTGACGGCAGATGACATACAGCTGTCCGGAGCAGATTATACCGATATGATAGGCTGTGCCGTAAATACAGAGGCCGGCTTGCCTGTGGGAAATGTAACCTCCATAGATGTAGACCATGAAACGGGAAGGATTCTTTCCATGGTGGTGGAAAACGGCTCCTTTAGCCATACCTTGGCAGGAGAGCAGGTCCTTTCCATAGACGAATATGACAATATCATGATTCGTGTGGGGCAGAAAAAGAAGGAGGAGCCTGTAGTTGAAGCTAAGCCACAGCCTGAAATTACACAGGCTGAGAAGGTGGCTGAAAGACCGGAAAATATCACAGAGGATGTTAAGCCTGACATAAAGCAAACTCTGGTGGGCATCCTGGAATTTTTAGAATCCCTGGATCTTAAGAAGAAAAGCAACGAAGCTGTCAGCGCCATCCTTCACAATGATGCGGAAGAGCCGGTAGCAAAGGAAGAACCTGTACAAATGGTAGAAAAGGTTGCTCCTTTAGCAAAAGCGCCCGAAGAAGAGGCGGTTGTTTTTGGGGACTTCACCAAGGTGGAAGAAGACTCTGTGCCCGTCCTCGATTTGGAAGAAGATTTCCAGAGCAGTGTAGACCCTCTGCCTGAGCTTATATTTGATGATCCTGCCCCTTGTCATGAGGAGGCTGAAAATCAGCAGGAAACAGGCATTTCTCAGGAGCAGATGGAGCTCATAATGAGCCGACTCACCAACATCGAGAATCTTCTCCGTGAAATGAAGGCTGAGCAGCAGGTAGAGACTTTAGAGACGGTAGAGCCGGTGACCATGCCTGATCATTTGGATATGACCGATTTAAGGGCTATAAAGATGGAGGAGGATCCGGAGGAAGAACCGATATCCCTGGAAATCAACAATTTAGAAGCTGTTCTCCATGAAACTGATGAAGAAAAAGACAGAAAAGAAGCTCATATTGAGATAGTTAAACCGGAAGAACTCGTGTTGGAGACTGAAGCTGAAGCCCAGCCGGAGCCGGAAACTTTTGGAGCTTCCGAAACTCTGAAAACCTTAGGTACTTTGGAAATATTGAAAACTCCTGAAACAGTCGAAGCTGTCGAAGCTGTTGAGCCTGTTGTGGCCAATGAACCCGTTGAGGAAGAGTTGCCTTTAAACATCCCCGGTAAGGTGGAAAAGCTCACATTACAGAGCAGACCCGCAGCTATGGATGTTAAAACAGCAGACAGCAAGAACAGAATTCGCTTAGAAGCTTTAGACGACATCTTTGGCAGCGAGGTCAAGGCTACAAAGCCCGCCTTCGTAGCAGAAGCAGGGCCTGCCATAAAGATGGGGAACCTTCCGGAGATGGATATGCCTGAAATGTCTGTTAAGACTCAAGTTATCCCCGAGAAAAAGCCTACAGCCGTGAAGAAGGAAGCGATAGCAGATTTTGCAGCCTTCCAAAATGTAGCTGCACCGGCAGTGGAAGCTCCTCAGCCGGCAGTTCAAAAGACGAGCAAATCTATATTCAGCCCAAAGGCCGGAAAGAAGGAAGCAAAGCCTCAATTTACAGGCCAAAAGGGACAGATTTATCGTAAAAACAGCATATCTCAGATAGTAGGAATGGTTATATTTGCAACCACAGTGGCTTCTTTATCCTTCCTGCATATTCTGTAGCTGAAAGCCGCATATAGGCGAACATATATAATTTAATTTCAAAGGAGTGAGATTTTCTCAATGACAGAACCGATACAAATGGCGGCAGCAGTAATCTTCTTCATTTTAGGTGCAACCATGGGAAGCTTTTACAATGTTCTCGTGGACAGACTGCCCAATGATCAGGATGTGGTGCGTGGGCGAAGCGAATGCTCATACTGCCATACGCAGCTTAAGTGGTATGACTTGGTTCCTCTCTTGAGCTTTATCTCTCTGGGAGGCAAGTGCCGTTATTGTAAGGAAAAGTTGTCTTACCAATATATGATAAGCGAGCTTATGAGCGGAGGCTTGTTTCTCCTTGCATATATCTTTTGGGGCAGTTATGGGGACTACTTTAGGATGCTCTCCATGATTATGCTTTGGTCCATGCTGCTGGTCGTAGGCTTCATGGACTACAAATACAAAATAGTCATCGACCAGGTACTGCTCGGATTTGCAGTACCCGGTGTTGTCTTAACACTTTTGGCAGGAACGAATTGGAAAACCGTGGTTTACGGCGGTTTGGCAGGCTTGGCCTTTTACGGTCTTATATATGTGCTGGCCAGACTTGTATTCCGCAAGGAAGGCTTCGGCATGGGGGATGTCCTTTTGATGACAGCTATAGGAGTTTTCTTAGGACCCAAAGAAGCTTTAGCCACAGGATTTCTTTCCTTCTATTGTTGTATTATATTTATTTTCATAATTAAGATAAGAGACAGAAAGCTGGAAAAGGAATTGGAAATTCCCTTTGCACCTTCTATGTGCATAACCGCCTTTTTTGTTTCTCTGTATAGCGAAGAAATTATTTCTTTTTTCATGAATATTCTCGGATACAGATAATCTGAGAGGGGGAATGGGTATGGATATGGATACGAAAACCTTATTAAAAAGTATTTCAAAGAGCACCAACATCGACTTCTATGATTTGGACAATGAAGAAATAGAGGACGCCGCCGTCAAGCTGGTAAATGAAAAGATAGCCAGAGAGCATCATCTGATACCGGTCAGACTTATAGACGGAAGCCTTTATGTGGCTATGGAAGACCCTTTGGACTTTGCCGCCATAGATGATATAAAAATCATGTCGGGAAAGAAAGTGGTTCCCATCTTGGCCACCGCTCAGGCCATCAAAATAGCGCAGGACAATCACTACACCAGTTCTGAGCAGACTGAGCAGGCTCTGAGAGATTTTGCCAATGACAATGAGGAAGATAAGGAAAAGGAATTCGACGCCTCCTTTGCTGATATTGAGAGCGCACCTATAGTTCGTATCGTAAATTCCATTTTCACCGACTCTATAAATATGAATGTCAGCGATATTCATATCGAGCCCTTTGAAAATGAAATCCGTGTCAGAGTCCGTATAGACGGTGACCTGAAAGAGCTGACAAAGCTGCCTCGAAACACCCTTTCCGGACTGGTAACAAGAATAAAGATAATGGCAGACCTGAACATTGCCGAGACAAAGCGCCCTCAAGACGGTCGTGTTAAGCTGAAATTCGGGGATGTATATGTAAACATGCGTATATCTATTTTGCCCGCCATGTATGGTGAGAAAATCGTTATACGACTTTTGAATAAGGGTGCCGGCGTTATGGACAAGTCCAAAATCGGCCTTTCACCCTACAACCTGGCTCAGATAGAAAAGCTGATGAAAATTTCCGAGGGAATCATCCTACTTACAGGGCCTACGGGAAGTGGTAAGACCACCACACTCTACTCTTTGCTCAAGGACTTCAATACTATAAACAAGAATATCATCACCCTAGAAGACCCTGTGGAATTCCAGATGGCAGGTATAAATCAGGTACAGGTAAATTCTAAAATTGGAATGACCTTTGCCAGCGGCCTTCGTTCCATCCTCCGTCAAGACCCGGATATCATCATGCTGGGAGAGATTCGAGATGAAGAAACGGCCCAGATAGCCATACGTTCCGCCGTTACGGGACATATAGTGCTGTCAACCCTCCATACCAACGACACAGCCAGCTCCATTTCACGACTTGCCGACATGGGTATACCTAAATACATGGTAACCAGCGCCGTAGCCGGAATTGTAGCTCAGCGACTTCTGAAAAGAGTTTGCACCCAATGTGCCGAAGAGCACCCCGCCACAGAGCAGGAACAGGAGATTTTGGGAATCAAGGAACCTGTCATGCTGAAAAAAGGCAAGGGTTGCACCTACTGTGGGCAGACAGGCTACAAGGGCCGTATTGCCATACACGAAGTATTGGTAATGGACCGCGACTTGAAGAACATGGCCAACAGCAACGCCAGCACCGACGAGATAAAGGATGCCGCCAGAGCCAAGGGCATGAAGACCTTGGAGGAAACGGCTCGAGAGCTGGTACTGGAAGGAACCACCACCATTGATGAGATGGTAAGAGCTACTTACAACCTGGATTAGCAAAATATGATTATGAAGAACAGCTTCGCCTTTGCGGGCTGTTTTTTTATGTGGTGAGAGGGGCGGCGGAGGCGCTGCGTTACAAGGTGGCCCGTATGTCATACCGATAACTCTATGTTGGCGGAATAATAGCTGAGGGCTGCGAAAGCGGGTGGTCCGGATGTCATACCAATCAGGAGGTTTCGCTCGGTTTGGCATGACAAAAATTCCATTTTCTGGGAAATATCGAGGATAAATCATACCAAACAGGTTTTTTAGCCGATTTGGTATGACTGTTTTCCGGGTTTCTTTAGCCAAATGGCCCCGAAAGACCGATTTGGTATGATTTCACGCCGGCCACCTCGGAAAGCTCGCCCTGCCGGCCACCTTGGAAACCCCGCCCTGCCGGCCACCTCGGAAACCCCGCCCCGCCGGCCACCCCGGAAACCCCGCCCCGCCGGCCACCTCGGAAGCCCCGCCCTGCCGGCCACCCCGGAAAGCCCGCCCTGCCGGCCACCTCGGAAGCCCCGCCCTGCCGGCCACCCCGGAAAGCCCGCCCCGCCGGCCCTTATCCCCCCACGCTAAAATATGTTAGTTTTGTGAAATTTGGCGAAAAATATTGACTTGGAGCGGTCAAACTGTTAATATGGTTAAAGAATTTTACTTAAAATATTTTAACTAAAAATATTTAAGTAAGTCTCCCGGACTTGACCCTGTGGAGCTTAATCCAAAGGAGCCAGCCCGACACACATAAAAACGAAAACAAAACCTAAAGAAAACACGGAGGATAATGAAATGATTTTTGAAACAGTTAAAGAAACTATGGTTAATTCCCTTGGTTGCGATGCAGACAAGATTACTATGGAAGCCAGCCTTGCAGAGGACTTGAAGATTGACTCCCTTGATGCTGTTGAGCTTGTAATGGCCTTAGAGGAAGCCTTCGACATTCAGATTCCCGACGAGGAGCTTTCATCCATGCTCACTGTAAAGAACATCGTTGACTGTATCGAAAAATATCAGGCTTAATCCGATGGAAAAAAAAGAAATACTTGAACTCATTGAGATTTTCAACCAAAAGGGGCTGACGGAGCTTTCCATAGAAAACGAAGGCTTTTCCCTGACTCTGAAAAAGGAGCCGGCTCCTATGCGAGTGGAAGCACCCATATATCAGAGTGTTGGAACACCTCAGGTCGAAAGTATTCCTCCTGCACAGGCACCTGCAAGCCCGGTAGCTGCACCGACAAAACCTCTGTCCGAAGGGGCGGTTACAGCTCCCCTTGTGGGTGTATTTTATGAGTCCTCGGCACCGGGAGAAGCTCCCTTCGTAAAGATTGGAGATACGGTGGAAAAGGGTCAGACCCTCTGCCTCATAGAAGCTATGAAGATGATGAACGAGCTTAAGGCGCAGGAAAAGGGAATAATAAGAGACATTAAGGTTGAAAACGGACAGATGGTAGAGTTCGGACAGGTTATTTTCGAGGTAGAAAAATGTTAAAAAAGGTCCTTGTTGCCAACCGGGGAGAAATTGCGGTACGGGTAATAAGAGAATGTGCGGATAACTCCATAGCCACGGTTTCGGTCTATTCTACAGCGGACAAGCATTCACTCCACGCTATCATAGGCGGAGAATCTGTTTGCATCGGAGGCCCGCGAGCCACGGAGAGCTATCTCAGCATTTCCAATATTATAGAGGCGGCTAAGGGAACCGGCTGTGACGGTCTCCATCCCGGCTTCGGCTTTCTGTCTGAAAACAGTGAGCTGGCGAGACAGTGCAGGGAGGAAGGCATCAAGTTTATCGGTCCTTCCGCTGAGGTTATAGAAACCATGGGAAACAAGGCCACGGCCCGCCGCATGATGATAGAGGCAGGGGTGCCTGTGGTGCCCGGTTCCGAAG
The DNA here is from genome assembly GCA_041854955.1 of Anaerovoracaceae bacterium. Lineage (GTDB taxonomy): Bacteria > Bacillota > Clostridia > Peptostreptococcales > Anaerovoracaceae > CAMENZ01. The sequence goes on from JBHADF010000025.1 coordinate 13,652, forward strand.
GCACGGTAAAATCCGCAGAGGAAGCCCTTGAAATAGGTAGGGCTATGGGATACCCGATTTTGCTGAAGGCTGCTGCCGGCGGTGGCGGACGAGGCATGAGGCGAGTATACAGAGAAGAGGATGTGAAGGAAGCCTTTGAAGCTGCCTCCGCTGAGGCTTTAAGCTGCTTCGGTGACGGCTCCATGTATGTGGAAAAGCTCATAGAGAAACCTCGACATATAGAATTTCAGATTTTGGCCGACTCCTTCGGCAATGTGATACATTTAGGCGAAAGAGACTGCTCCATCCAGCGAAGAAACCAGAAGATGGTGGAGGAGGCTCCGGCTTGGGGCCTTTCCAAGGAGCTGAGAGCCAAGATGGGCCAGGCTGCCGTAAAGGCGGCTAAGGCGGCAAAATACGAAAACGCAGGAACCATAGAATTTGTCGTAGATAAAGACGATAACTTCTATTTTATAGAGATGAATACCAGAATTCAGGTAGAGCACCCTGTAACGGAAATGGTTACGGGAGTAAACATTGTGAAGGAGCAGCTGAGAATTGCTTCAGGACTTCCTCTCTCCAAAACTCAGGATGATATAAAAATCCAAGGCCATGCCATAGAGTGCAGGATAACGGCGGAAAAGGTTTTTGAAGATTTCAGACCTTGTCCCGGCAATGTGGACTTCCTCCATTTTCCTGCGGGGGCAGGGGTCCGGGTGGACAGTGCCCTCTACAACGGCTGTGAGATAAGCCCCTTCTACGACTCCATGGTGGCCAAGGTCATCGTAAAGGGAGACAACCGCCTAGAGGCGGTTAGGCGCATGAGAAGGGCCTTGGAGGAAATGGTAATCACAGGAGTGGAGACTACTTTGCCTCTCCAGAATTTGCTCATGTATAATCAGGCCTTCATGAGAGGCGGATATACTACCGCATTTATGGAGGAAAATCTGGCCGGCATACTTCAGATCTATAAAGCGGCAGGAGCGGAGATATGAATCCTTTTAAAAGAAAAAAAGACCTCCTCATATCCCTTAAAAATGCGGGAGAAAAGGAGAATAAAAACAGAATACAGGAAGTTGTGGACAGGGGCAGCTTTCGCCAGATTTGCGGCTCCCTCAGGGGAGGCAATCCTCTGGGCTTTCCCGGCTACGGAGAAAAGCTGGAAGCAGAGCGCAAGAAGACCGGCATGAAGGAAGCTGTAATCACAGGCACCGGCAGGATTGACGGCATAAAGACCGTAATCTGCATGATGGACAACAGGTTTATGATGGCCAGCATGGGCACGGCGGTGGGAGAAAAGATAACGAGAGCTATCGAGTATGCCACCTCCAAGAAGCTCCCCCTTGTCATATTTTGCACATCGGGAGGAGCCAGAATGCAGGAGGGCATCCTATCCCTGTTCCAGATGGCTAAGACAGCTGCTGCCGTAAGAAAGCACAGCGCAGCAGGACTGCTCTATGTGGCGGTGCTGACCCACCCTACCACGGGAGGTGTTACGGCCAGCTTTGCCAGCTTAGGCGATATAACCTTGGCCGAGCCCGGTGCTCTCATAGGCTTTGCAGGGCCCAGAGTCATCGAGCAGACCATAGGAGAAACCCTGCCGGAAGGCTTCCAAAGCTCTGAATATCTTTTGGAGCACGGCTTTATAGATGCCATAGTTACCAGAGAAGAAATGAGAGAAAAGCTTTCCGTAATTTTGCGAATCCACAGCAGGAGGAGGACGAGATGAAGGATTTGACCAGAGGGGCGGCAGACAGAGTTCGCCTGGCAAGGCACTATGAAAGGCCTACCACCAAGGACTACATCGACGCCCTCATCGAAGATTTTATACCTATGGCAGGAGACAGAAACAGGGGTGAAGACGCCAGCATCTTAGGAGGCATCGGCTTTTTCCGAGGTGTTCCCGTAACCGTCATAGGCCATCAAAAGGGAAGAACCTTAAACGACAATATAAAATACAGATTCGGTATGCCCAATCCGGAAGGCTACAGAAAGGCCCAGCGGCTCATGCTCCAGGCGGATAAGTTTAAGCGGCCCATCATAACCTTCGTAGACACTCCGGGAGCCTATCCCGGCATCGAGGCTGAAAGCGGCGGCCAAGGGGAGGCCATAGCCAAATCCATTCAGCTCATGAGCGGTCTCAGAGTGCCTGTGGTTTCCGTATTTATAGGTGAAGGAGGCAGTGGCGGTGCCTTGGCCTTAGGTGTGGCAGACAGAACCATTATGCTGGAAAACAGCATATTTTCCATACTTTCACCGGAGGGCTTTGCCAGCATACTGTGGAAAGACGCGGGAAGATGGGAAGAAGCCAGTCAGGTGATGAAGCTGACTGCGGAGGATCTCTATCAGTTAGGTATATGCGACAAGGTCATACCCGAGGGGAAGGGTGCCCATGTGAATCGGGAAAAGGTGTTCTTAAGAGTTGATAGGGAAATTCAACAGGCTCTGAAGGAGCTTTTACCCAAAAAGGGAGACCAGCTGGTAGCAGAGCGTTATAAGAAATTGAGAAATATAGGTAGAGATAATGGCAGGAATTAGGATAAAGGGCCTGGGAAAGGCCACCGGGGAAAACAAGGTCACCAATGATGACCTGGCTCAAATTGTAGAGACAAGCGATGAGTGGGTTCGTGAAAAGACAGGCATCATAAGCAGATATTTTGCCAAGGAAAAGACCAACGAAGACATGGCCTACGAGGCGGGAGAAATAGCCATAAGAAATGCGGGAGTGGACAAAGAAAACATAGCAATATGTATAATTTGCACCTTTACCCCCGATGACTATGCACCGGCGGTGGCCTGTAATGTGGCAGGTAGACTGGGTCTCAAGGAAGAAATCCTAGCCTTCGACTTAAACGGTGCCTGCGCAGGCTTCATCTTCGGCTGCAACATCGCCAACGGCCTTTTAGCCACAGGCTATGAAGAAGGCAAAAAGAAATATGCCCTCATCATAGGCAGCGAGAAAATATCACCTCTCATGGATATGGAGGACAGGGCCACCTGCGTTCTATTCGGAGACGGAGCGGGAGCAGCTGTTTTGGAGTATGACCCCCAAGGGGAATTTGCTTTCATAGGCGGCTGCAGTGCCGACAAGGACATCCTCTATTGCAGCAGGAAGGATGCTGCAATAAAGATGCAGGGTCAGGAGGTCTACCGCTTTGCTGTAAGCAAGGTTCCCGAGGCCATTAAAAAGGTCATGGAAAAGGCAGGGAAGACAGAGGAAGACATCGACAGCTTCGTCTGCCACCAGGCCAACGAAAGAATCATAGACAACGCTGCCAGAAGAATCAGCAAGAGGGGCGAAAAGTTCTATAAAAATCTGTATTATTACGGAAACACATCGGCAGCCAGCATCCCTATCGCCCTTAGAGATATGGAGCTGGAAGGCAAATTAAGTGAAGGTAGCCGGCTGGTCTGCACCGGATTCGGAGCAGGATTGACCTATGGGGCCATGTATATAACCAAAGCCGGGGAGGCAGAGAAGAAAGTATGAAAATAAATGAAATTTTAGGTATAGAATTCCCCATTTTCCAAGGCGGAATGGCAAACATTGCCACGGGAGAATTCGCTGCGGCCGTTTCCAACAGCGGCGCCTTAGGTGTCATAGGAGCAGGGGGCATGAGTGCGGAAACCCTGAGAGAGCATATCAAGAAGTGCAAAGAGCTGACGGACAAGCCCTTTGGCGTGAACATCATGCTCATGAATCCGGAAGCGGACAAGATGGCGGAAATAGTGGCTGAGGAAAAGGTGGCTGTAGTCACTACGGGAGCAGGCAACCCGGGTAAATACGTACCCATGTGGAAAGAAGTCGGCATAAAGGTTTTCCCCGTAGTTTCATCGGTGGCCTTGGCCAAGAGACTGGTAGCCTCCGGCGTTGACGGAATCATAGCCGAGGGCTGCGAAAGCGGCGGCCACATAGGGGAACTGACCACTATGGCCCTGGTGCCTCAGGTCTGCGATGCCGTGGATGTACCTGTCATAGCTGCAGGTGGTATAGCTTCAGGAAGGCAGATGGCTGCGGCTTTCATCCTGGGAGCCTGCGGAGTACAGGTAGGAACCTGCCTTTTGGCCAGCGAAGAGTGTCCCATCCATGAAAACTACAAAGCAGCTATCATAAATGCCAAGGATAACGATACCACGGTGACGGGAAGAAGCGTAGGAGCTCCCGTAAGGCTCATAAAGAACCCTATGGCCAGAGAATATCTGGTTATGGAAAAGGCCGGTGCCGACAAGATGGATTTGGAGCATTTTACTTTAGGCTCCCTGAGGAAAGCTGTTTTCGACGGAGATACTAAAAACGGTTCCCTCATGGCGGGACAGGTCAGCGGTATGGTTAAGGAAATTCTGCCCTTGCGACAGATATTTGAAAAAATGGTAAGGGAATATGAAAATATTAGATAAACTTAGAGTACCCATCATCCAAGGTGGCATGGGGGTTGGAATTTCCATGGGGAATTTAGCCGGACATGTGGCCTATGAAGGTGGCATGGGGGTTATTTCCACAGCGGATATAGGATTTAGAGAGGTGGACTTTCATCAAAACACGGAGGAGGCCAATAAAAGAGCTCTCCGAGCCGAAATAAAAAAAGCTCGAGAAATCTCCCGGGGGAGAGGCATGATAGCCATAAACGCCATGGTGGTAACCAATAACTTCAAGGAAATGGTGAAGACGGCCTGTGAAGCAGGCATAGATGCCATAATCAGCGGAGCAGGCCTGCCCTTAGACTTGCCTGAAATAGTAAAGGGCTTCAATGTGCTCATCGCTCCCATCGTATCCAGCGGAAAAGCCGCCGCCACCCTTCTTAAAAAGTGGCAGCTTAATTATCAGCGAAAAGCGGATTTCATAGTGGTAGAGGGCCACGAGGCAGGAGGTCATCTCGGCTTTAAGCCGGAAGAGCTTAAGGAAGGGACAGCAAAGCCTTTGCTGGAAATCCTGAAAGATGTCATGGAAAAAGCGCCGGGCATACCTGTGTTTTGCGGGGGAAGCATCTTCGACGCCGGTGATGTGAAAGAAGCCTTGGAGGCCGGAGCTACGGGAGTGCAGGTGGCAACCAGATTCATAGCCACCGAGGAATGCGATGCCACCCAAGGCTTTAAGGATGTAATTCTGGCCGCCAAGGATGAGAATATTCAAGTCTTTAAAAGCCCTGTGGGCATGCCGGGGAGAGGTGTAAGAACGCCTTTGATAGAAAAGGTGGCTGCCGGGGAAAGGGTGCCTCCGGTGAAGTGCTTAAACTGCATCAGAACCTGCAACCCTAAGGACACACCCTATTGCATAACGGAAGCCCTCATCAGCGCTTATTACGGAGATGTGGAAAAGGGACTCTTCTTCTGCGGGGGCAATGGGGGAAAAATAAATGAAATGACTACGGTCAAAAAAGTTATGGCTGAGCTTTCAGCCCCATGGGAGTAAGATATGAAACTTGGATTATTATTTGCCGGACAAGGCAGTCAAAATGTAGGCATGGGAAGAGATTTCTACGAGCACAGTCAGGATTTCAGAAAAATCTTCGACATGCTCCCTGCAGAGCTTAGGAAAATGGCCTTTGAAGGGCCTATGGACAAGCTTTCCTACACGGCCAACACTCAGCCTATAATGGTGGCCTTCGGCATAGGCGTAATGGAAGAGCTTAAGAAAATATTTGCAGAGAAGGGTATAAAGCCGGAAATGGCTGCAGGCCTAAGCCTGGGAGAATATACGGCTTTAGAGAGTGCAGGAGTTTTCGAAGCCTCCACAGCTTTGAGGATAGTCTCCTTGAGGGGAAAGGCTATGGCTCAGGCGGCGGAAGGCATCAAGTGCAAGATGACGGCGGTACTCAATTTAGACAGAGAGATTTTGCGGGAATGTGTTGAAGAGGCAGGGAAATACGGAAAAGTAGGCATTGCCAACTACAACTGTCCCGGCCAGATAGTAATAGCCGGAGAAGAGGAAGCCGTAGACAAGGCATCGGAGCTGGCAAAGGAAAGGGGAGCAGGCAGACTCATACCCTTGGCCGTAAGCGGGCCTTTCCACACAGCCTTTATGGAACCGGCGGGAGAGGTCTTGAGAGAGGCCTTTGAAACTGTAGATTTCGGCGAGCTGAAGTATCCTGTGGTTTTCAATGCCATAGGCCGTGTAAAGAAGCCGGAAGAGGAAATCAAAGAGCTTTTGATAAAGCAGGTTTCCGGCAGCGTATATTTCCAGGATTCCATCGAGGAAATGGAAAGAGCCGGCATTGATACCATCATCGAGGTAGGTCCGGGCAAGGCCCTGGCAGGCTTTGTCAAGAAGACCTCCAAGGTGATGAGAGCCATAAGCATAGAAAAATTTGAGGATTTAGACAAGGTAAGGGAATTTTTGGAGGAAGAAATATGAAGGATAGAGTAGCAATAATAACGGGAGGAAGCCGCGGCATAGGCCGTCAGTGTGCCTTGGATATGGCGGCTAAAGGCGCAAAGCTGGTTATAAACTACAGGGGAAGTCAGGAAATGGCTAAGGAAACGGCAGGACTTTGCAAAGAGCTGGGAGCCGAGGTGCTTCTGGTAAAAGGGGACGTGAGCAAGGAAGAAGACTGCGTACAACTGGTTAAGGCCGCTGTAGATGCCTTCGGCCGAGTGGATATCCTTGTAAACAATGCCGGTATTACCAAGGATGGACTTTTGATGACCATGGCTGAGGCGGATTTTGCTCAGGTTATAGATATAAACCTGAGGGGCACCTTCCTTATGATGAAGGCTGTCAGCCGTCAGATGATAAGACAGCGCTACGGCAGAATTATCAACATGTCCAGCGTGGTTGGAATCATGGGAAATGCGGGACAGGCCAACTATGCGGCCAGCAAGGCCGGTGTCATAGGCCTTACCAAGTCCTTTGCAAAAGAGGTGGCCAAGAAGGGGGTAACTGTAAATGCCGTAGCTCCCGGATTCATTGAAACGGATATGACGGCAGCCTTAGGGGAAAATGTAAAGGCGGAATATGAAAAGCTGATACCATCAGGGGCTATAGGGTCAGCTCAGGATATTGCCAATGCCGTTTCTTTCCTGGCAGAGGAAAAGGCGGCATATATAACGGGACAGGTGATTTCCGTTGACGGCGGAATGTCCATCGCGTAAAAAGGATAAAAAATCGAAGACGGAGGACGGTCAAATGAAAAGAAGAGTGGTTGTAACCGGCATGGGAGCCTTATCTCCCATAGGGAATACGGTTTCCGAAATGTGGGCCAATGCCAAAGAAGGCCAATGCGGAATAGATTTCATAAAGAGCTTCGACACATCGGCACTTAAGGTGAAGATAGCGGGAGAGCTGAAAAACTATAATCCGGAGGACTATATGGATAAGATGGAGGCCAGAAGAACGGCCCGCTTTACCCAGTTTGCCCTCATCGCTGCCGAGGAAGCCATGAAGCAGAGCGGCCTCAATATGGAAGAGGAAGACAGAAGCCGTTGCGGAGTGAACATTTCCAGCGGAATAGGCGGTTTGCCGACTATTGAAGAGGAACACTATAAAGGTATCAAAAGGGGTTTTGATAAAGTATCACCGCTGTTCGTTCCCACGGCTATAACCAATATGGCCGCCGGCCTCACAGCCATTAAATTCGGCTTTAAGGGCAGCTGCTACTGTGTAGTTACGGCCTGTGCCTCCGGCACCAACGCCATAGGGGAAGCCTACAGACAGATTAAGGACGGCTATGCGGATGTTTTCCTGACAGGCGGTGCGGAAAGCTGTATCTCCGAGCTGGGGATAGGGGGCTTTACCTCCATGAAGGCACTTTCGGAAACTAATGATCCTAAGAGAGCCTCCATACCCTTCGATAAGGACAGAAACGGCTTCGTCATGGGGGAAGGGGCAGGCGTTCTTGTTCTGGAAGAGTACGAGCATGCTCTCAAAAGAGGCGCTCACATATTGGCCGAAGTGGTAGGCTACGGCGTAAGCTGCGATGCCAACCACATGACAGCTCCTCTGGAGGACGGTTCCGGGGCTGCAGCTTGTATGAAGTCAGCCTTGGAGGATGCGGGCATAGCTCCTGAACAGGTGGGCTACATCAATGCTCACGGCACATCCACACCTATGAACGACAGATGCGAGACGGCAGCTGTAAAAATGGCCTTCGGCCATGCGGCCAAGACATTGAAGATGTCCTCCACCAAGTCTATGACGGGACACCTCTTGGGAGCTTCCGGTGCCATTGAAGCCATTCTGGCCGTGTCTGCTCTCAGGGCAAATTTTGCTCCGCCTACCGTAGGCTATGAAAATTTCGATGAGGCCTGCGATTTGGACATTATTCCAAATGTGGGAAAACCCATTGATACGGAATATGTAATGTCCAACTCTCTTGGCTTCGGAGGCCACAACGCCTCCCTCATATTCAGAAAGGCAGAGGCATAGTATGGAACTTAATTCAAATCAGATAGAAAAGCTTATACCCCATCGCTATCCCATCCTTTTAGTGGACAAGATTTTAGATGTGGAGCCGGGGAAATGGGCCAAGGGCATAAAGTGCGTTACAGCCAATGAGCTCCACTTTATGGGACACTTCCCGGGAAAACACATAATGCCTGGGGTTCTCATAATGGAAGCTCTGGCCCAGACCGGAGCTGTGGCCATCCTTATGGAAGAGGCCCACAAGGGGAAGATTCCCGTATTCGGGGGCATTAAAAACTGTCGGTTTAAGGAGCAGGTAGTGCCGGGAGACGTCTTGGAGCTGTACTGCGAGTTGACAGCCATTAAAGGGCCCGTAGGCTTCGGAAATGTAGTGGCAAAGGTGGACGGAAAGATTGCCGCCCAAGGGGAAATTTCCTTTGTCATCACCGAACCGGAGTTTTAATATAAGGATTTGACAGGAATAAAATTACAGGTTATGATGATATGGAAGATTTTCATTATTGGAAGAAGTTAAGAACGGAGCAGAGTTGGGGACATGATAGAAAAAAGGCCGCTGGAAGATAGCTTTACAAACATATACAAGAAATTCAGGATGGGATTATACTCGAGAGCCTTCAATCAGGGAATAGAAGTGGATAAGCCGCTGTCATCTCTGGAGGTAATTTGCGTGGAGGTTATCTACGCCTTGGGAAAACCCACCATCAACGAATTCGCTTCCTTCTGCCAGTTTTCCGCACCCAATGCGGCGTACAAGATAAACAGCCTGGTAAACAAGGGCTATGTCCACAGGGTTCAGAGCACCGTGGACAAGAGGGAGTACCATCTGGAGGTTACGGAAAAATATCTGCAAACCTATGGCTTTACCTACCACTTCATACCCAAGGTTATGAGCCGCATCAGAGAAACCTTCTCACCGGAAGAGGTTGAAGAATTCGAGCGCATGCTGGATGTAATCGACATGGATTTAATGGAAGAATAAAGAAATACCGAAGTATGTTTTCATGCTTCGGTATTTTTTAGGCCAAATCCGCCGGGCAGGGGATAGGGCCACATATTTTGCGTCGGCTTATAACAAAATTTGCTCCCAACTACTTCCATTTTCCTTTTACCTATGGTATAAATAGGTAGTAGGAGAAAGTTTATGAACAGGGAAAGAAAATACATTTTGGCGTCGGGTTCCCCCCGCCGTATAGAAATGATGAGAGCCAAGGGCCTTGACCCTATCATCATGCCTGCCGACATTGAGGAAAACATGCCTCTCAAAAGCGGAATGACGGAAACGGTCATGTTTTTAGCCTTAAAAAAGGCCGCCGCCGTAGAGGAGGCTTGGCTAAAGGAACACCCTCCGGTAGAAGCCGGGGAGGCGGATGCTCCACAAACCCCACATATTATCATAGCTGCCGATACCATAGTTTGGCACGACGGCGAGATAATGGGAAAGCCTCAGGATTTCAATGATGCTTTCAGGATGCTTTCAAAGCTGAGAAACACCTTTCACTATGTGGTGACAGGAGTAGCGCTTTCAGAGGTGGGAAAGCCTCATAAGAAGGTATTTTGCGAAGTAACCAAAGTTTTCTTTACTGACTATAGCGACCGGGAGCTGACAGCTTATCTCCAAACCGATGAGGCCTACGACAAGGCTGGAGCCTATGCCATCCAGGGCCAATTCGCAAAATATGTTCATCACATTGAGGGAGACTTCAATACAGTTGTAGGCTTCCCTTGGGATAGAATAGAACTTGAGTTAAAGAATTTTTAGGAGAAGAAAAATGAAAAAATTTATGGAAGAATTTAAAGCCTTTATATCAAAAGGTGATGTAATGAGCATGGCAGTAGGTATCATAATCGGTGCTTCCTTCACAGCCATCGTGAACTCCCTTGTAGCCGATGTAATCACCCCTATTCTGGGCTTGATCATAGGAGGAATCGATTTCTCCGGACTGTCCTTCGGTATAGGAACGGCACAGATAATGTACGGTAACTTTATACAGGCTATCATAACCTTCATCATTACCGCTTTGGTTATCTTCTGGATAATGAAGGCTATCAACAAGATGATGTCCCTCGGCAAGAAGCCTGTTGAGGAAGAGGAAGAGCCAGAAGAAGAACCGGAGCCCACTAAGGAAGAGCTGCTCCTGGCAGAGATCAGAGATTTGCTCAAGGAAAAGTAAGACTTATAGGCTTATAGGACGAAAAGTAAACTAAAAAAGGCTGAGATTGAGGAACAACATGAGTCATCCCGTCTCAGCCCTTTTTTATTTGTTTTTATGATATATTATCCTGAGCCCTTCCATGACCAGATTTTCATCCGATATGATGTCGTGGTTACATAGGGGGATAACCATATCCGCATATACGCCTGTGGCAATTTTCTTGGCACTGTAGCCAAGCTCCTTTTCCATACGGTCTATCATACCGTCTACGGTACAGGCGGCTCCCATTAGGATGCCGCTGTTCATGCTGTCGATGGTATTTTTGCATATGGCCTTGGAAGGCTTCTCCAGGCCCACCCTGTAGAGCTGAGCCGTGTTGGAGGCCAGGGCCTCCATGGAAAGCCGTACTCCCAAGGAGATGACACCGCCTATATAGCAATTATCCTTATCCACTACGGAAAGGGTGGTGGCCGTGCCTAGGTCGGCCAGTATCAAGGGTCCGCCGTATTTGTTTATGGCGGAAACAGCAGCCACTATCAAATCGCTTCCCACAGACTTGGGGTCGTCCATCCTTATATTCAGGCCTGTCTTAAGGCCGGGGCACACTACCATAGGCCTTGTGCCTACCACCTTTTCCACCGCCTCACTGACGGCTTGAAGGGCAGGGGGTACCACCGATGAAATGATGGCTCCTTCTATTTGTTTCGGATCTATACCGTAAAGCTCCAGCACCGTCTTAAAGGTTACGGCGTACTCCAGAGCTGTTCTTCTTTTTTCCATGGATATTCTTTCGGAAAATATGATGCTATCATCATCCAGACATCCTATGGTTATGTGGGTGTTACCCATATTTATGGCAAAAATCATGATGCACTCCTTAAGGGCAGATTTTACCGGGCTACTCTATGGTGATGAGCTTAGCCTTGTACATAGCAAAGCCTACGGCTCCTACTATCAGAGTTGCGGCTAAAATTTCAACTACGGCGTTGATGCCTACGAAAGCAGCCATGAAGGCGATCACATTCATGCCTCCCATCATGCCGCGGATGTAGTCCGTATTTCCGAAGAGTACCATCAGAGATGTCATAAAGAAAAGTGTGTTCAGGAAAGCTGAGCAAAATCCGGTGATAAAGAGACCCTTATCTACGCTGAGCTTCTTTGCTGTGGCGCGGAAGATAATTCCTAAAAGCCAACCGTCCAAGATACGGGGAAGGAAGCATACGATAAAGGTGAAAATGGGGCTTATGCCAAAGAGTGTGGCGCCGAAGGCGCTGGTTCCGCCTATACCGATACATTGCAGAAAGCTGGTTAAGCCGAAGACGGCTCCTATGATGGTTCCACCTTTAGGGCCTAAGGCTATGGCAGCTATGGCAACGGGTATGATGTTGAAAGTGATAGCTAAGGGGCCGATGTTAAGGTACCCCAGGGGTGTGTAGGACATGATCAGCATGATGGCAACCAAAAGGGCCAGCATAGTCATTTCCTTAGCACGGTTTGTCTTTGTATTCATTTTTTACCTCCTGTTGTCGCTCTCTTTTTTAGGCAACCGTCAAAGCCCGGCGGCCTGAGATGCAATACAAGGGTATAATATCAAAAAAGCCGGCGGAAAACAATGGGAAAAGGCAGAATGGAGAGGGAGAATTTTGGTTGGGAGTCCTTGGAAGCTCCGGGGGTGCTCTGGGGGGATTTATGGTACTGGCGCGGAGCGGCTCGTGTGTCAGGGGCAGCGGCCCTTTATTGGTGCAGAAAGGCTTATAGTAGGTCGGCTTTTTCCGCCTCTCACTCGTCAGCGCCTCTTCGTTGGTGCAGAAAGGCAGGAAATCAAAAATCCGCACCAATAAATCAGCGAGTTCCGGGCCCTCCGTTGGTGCGGAATAGGCACATAGGCCAGGTTTAGCACCAATTTGTTGGTGCAGAATGGAGCTAAATTCAAAATCCGCACCAATTTTATTGGTGCTAAATATGCAAAACGGCAGATTCCGCACCAACGGCAGGAGAGGAGGGAGAGGCGGGGAAAGAGGGAATACTGTCACCTTGACACCACCCTCGATAAATGGTAAAATTTACCATAAGAAAGGAGCCGCTATGTGGGACAGAACTATAATATATGCCGTCGTATGCCTTAATGTAATCATCGGCTTTGCTTTAATATATCGCAAGCCGACCCCTCTGGGAAAAAAGAGCTATCGAGACTTTAAAAGGAGATAAGGACCTCGGTGGATGTAAAGAGCGTTTTAGAGGGATTTTAGATCAATGTAAACATACCTACTAAAAATTTTCTCTATCATTTACAAACGCCATAAAATGTGGTAACATATCCTGATAGAATATGGCATTTACAATGGGAGAGCTATGAAAAAATTGGTTATTTGCCTTATGAAGGGCCTTTTAAATTTCATATATTTCTTTATGAAGCTGGCTCCCACCGATAAAAACAAGGTGGTATTTTTAAGCCGCCAGTCTGACGGCTTAACCTTGGACTTTGGCATGGTTCAGAATAGGCTTAAGGAGAAATTCCCCGATGCTAAGATAGTGACCATCTGCAACCGTTTGGAGGGGGAGAAAACCGGAATCGGCAAGCTTTGCTCCTTCGGATGGGCAACCTTGAGGAGCATGTGGCACACCGCCACAGCTTCAGTATGCGTACTCGATGCCTATTGGCCTACGGTTTCCATCTTGCGCCACAAGAAGAGCCTGACGGTGATTCAGATGTGGCATGCTTTAGGCAAAATCAAGAAGTCCGGTTACCAGACCTTGGGAAAGGAATCCGGCAGAGGCAGAGAAATGGCCGAGCTCATGAAGATGCACCGGGGCTACGACTATATTATAGCCGGTGGCAAAGCATGGAACCCATACTACTGCGCTTCCTTCGATACTACGGAGGATAAGCTGGTAAACTGCGGCCTGCCCAGGATAGACTATCTCTTGGAAAGCAAGGATGAAAATCGAAGGAAGGTACTGCAAAGCTATCCCCAATTGGAGGACAGCACCGTAGTCCTTTACGCTCCTACCTTTAGGAGAAATATAGAGCTCCATTGGGAAGAACTGGTGGAAAGCCTGACGGAGGATAATTCCGAGAATACCATAGGAGAACCGGGAACTTCAGCGACAGACTGTAGGGGCAACCGGGAAGGGGCAACAGAAAACAATGCCCACAGCAAAGCCCCCATATCCCCCATATCCCTCATAGTAAAGGGACATCCAAACCAGAACCTTAAAATCACAGATGCCATGAGAGGGAAAGGCGTATATGATTGTCCGGAATTCAAGGCGGTAGACCTGCTTTCCATAGCGGATTATCTCATCACAGACTATTCCGCCATCGCCATAGAGGGATCCATATTAAATGTGCCCACCTACTATTACCTCTACGACTACGAGGAATACGGCAAGAAAAACGGCATGAACATAGACCTCTTTCAGGAGATGGAGGGCTGCGCCTTTAAAGAGGCAAAAGAGTTGTCACAAGTAATAAAAAAACAGGGTGACAATACCAACCGAAATGCAGAGACACTAAGGAGATACAGAGAAAAATATCTTCCGGAAAATTTAGGCACATCTACAGAGAAAATTACGGACTTAATCATAGAACACATGAGGAAATAGAATGGATTTTTTTGAAATTGCCCGTTGGGGCGTTAAAAAACTTAAACTTTTTATACTGTATTGGAGGAGAATAGTCTTTGCCAAGAATCATTTCAAGTGCCCTTGGTACAAAAAAGTGAAGGCAAACATTTGCGGAGGCTTTACAGCTGACCAGTGGATGCTTTACGATTTTGACCACAATGACAGAAAAAAGTATCTTTCCGAGTTCGACTGGTACAGATCCAGATATATTAACGAACCCTTCGATTTCGTCTGCAACAATAAAATTGCATCGGCAGAAATCCTCAAGCAGTATGTGCGAGTTCCCGAAAGCTATATGATAAAGAATAAGGGACACCTTACCAGCTTTGAAAGTGCTGAAATGACCTATGAGGACGGATTGCGCCTCCTTAAGGAAAAGGGGCAGATGTTTTTCAAGCCCTATGGAAAAGGCAAGGGTACCGGCGTGGTCATAATGACCTACGACTACGAAAACAACACTCCCACCATAGACTTGAAACCTTTGAGCGAGGCGGATTTTATCGAGTATCTTAAAAAGAGGGATGACTGGTTTTTATCGGAGGCCATGCAGCAGCATCATTTCCTCAATGAGATATATGAAAAGACGGTAAACACCATAAGATTTATAACACTAAAGGATCCCAAGACGGGAAAGTTCAAAGTGTTCTTTGCCGTTCAGAGAATAGGAACCAAGGAAACCATACCTGTAGACAACGGCAGCCGAGGGGGCCTTGTGGCCAATATAGATTTGGAGACGGGAATTTTAAGCGAGGCCAGATGCCTCCACAACAGGAATGTATATAAGGTACATCCCGATTCTCAGGCGCCTATCGAGGGAGTTCAGGTTCCCAACTGGGCTAAGCTGAAAGAGGACATGCTGGCTTTGGCAGGAAAGCTTCCCTATATGCACTTCATAGCCTGGGATATTTTGATAACGGAAGAGGGCCACTGCATCATCGAGGCAAACACCTCCTCGGGAGTGAATATAATCCAGCTTTGGGGCGGCCAGAGACAAAAAGAATTAGGTGATTTTTACAGATTTCACAAAGTTATCAAGAAATAGGGCGATAATATGAGATATATTATTATGGCAGACGGCAAAGGCAGCCGCTGGCAGAATTACAACCAAATACCCAAGCATTTCATAGAGGTGGACGGCGAAACCATCATAGGAAGATGCGTCAGACTTCTAAAAGAGGGAGACCCGCAGGCTGAGGTCATCATCACCTCCCATGACAGCCGCTATGAAATAGATGGAGCCAAGAGATACGAGCCTTTAAACAACAATCTGGAAATCGACAGATTCACGGAGGAACTCATAGCAGATGATGTATGCTTTCTCTACGGAGATACCTACTATTCGGAAAAAGCCATGGCAGCCATTCAAAACACACCGGCAGAGGACATTCTTTTTTTCGGAAACGAAAAGTCCATAGTGGCCGTAAAGGTGAAGGACGGCCAACTTTTTAAAAGCCACGTGGACAATGTAAGAAAGCTCTTCTTGGAAGGTAAAATTGAAAAATGCATAGGATGGCAGGTATACCAATCTTTTATGGGACTGCCCTTCGGTATTAAAAAAATAGACGGAAAGTTCCTTCTTTTGGAGGACGGAACGGAAGATTTTAATTCTCCGGAAGACTACAACAGGAGGTTCAAATAGGAATGGGAATTAAAAAATTAGTGGTAAATGCCTTGGCTTTAAAGCCGACATCCATGGGCTTTACGGGAGGCGAGGCGAGAAGCTGGGTCAGAAAGGTTCACAGACACAAGACCAAGGACTTCGGCTACACTAAGGCTCAGACAAAGTGGGCTATCGACCACGGCTTCATGCCGGAACAGGTGGAGGCCCTTGGCATAACGGAAGAAAACTACCAGGACTACATATCCGCTAAAGATTACGCCTATCTCAGGCCCTTAAACGGAACCTACAGAAAGTGGATTACGGATAAGGTTACCATATTTAATATCTTCAAACCCTTCAGACCATATATGCCCAAGCTGTATTTTCAGCTGAGCAAGCGTTTTGATGCACCTCACATCATACCTTTAGAGGAAGGCTTGGGGGACACCTTCGAGGATGTTTTTGCTTTAATCAGAGAAAAATCCGCTGTCAGCATTGAGCCGGCCAACGGCAAAAGTGCGACTGCCATAGAATATCTGGATGGAAAATATTTTGCCGACGGACAGGAAATGGGCCTGAACCAAATTACCGACAGACTGAAGGAATACAAGGCTACCGTAGTTGTAAAGGAAAAGCTCACTCCGGTGAACCCTTTGAACAACGGCATGCTGGAGCTGATAGTTTTCAACGAGTTCGGAGACAACCCGGTCATAGGTGACGGCTTCATAACCTTTAACGAATATCAGGCAAAGGGTTTCAAGGCTTTCCGGGACGAACAGGAGGAAAATCTGGAGGAGCAGGAGGACATCATCGACGACATCCTTCAGCATGAAGATACAGAGCCTCTTGATGTGGTCAATGGCCGCTGGAATGATAAGGAAATACCCTTTTGGCAGGACATCACACGAGTTATAAAGGAACTGTGTCTTTTCGTACCCCAGCTGGAATTCTTCGGAGCACAGATTCTCATAAATGAAGACGGTTTCTTCATAACACGCCTTCAGAATCAGCCCAAATACCCAAGCTGCAAGCCATTCAGCAAGGAAACCTCAGCCTATCTCATGAGAAAGGTGGAGCAGAAAAAAGAGGCCTATGCAGACAAAAAGGTGAGGAGAAATCGTGGCTGGGCAAAGACCAAGCTGAAAATCCGCGCTCTCTTTGCTAAGCTGTTTTTCCCCAGAGGGCTTAAACCCTATCTCAGCCTTCGTTGGATGGGAGATATGTGGAAGGATTTCAGAACCTGCAAAGACACCACCTTCGGGCAGAAGATGTGGGCCTACAGAAGAGGCTTCCTTTCCTATAGATTGGTTCAATACGGTATAAATAAGGAAAACTATCACGAATACATATCAGATTTCGAGTATAAGTGGCTCAGACATATAAATACCAAATACAGACAGTGGATGGAGGACAAGATAACTGCAAAGTATATCTGCTCCGATTTCAACCACTGCTTCCCGGAATATTATTTCCACATTATATGTAAAAACGGAAACAACAAGGTTATCTCCATGATGGACCTGCCCAAGGGCTATACCAACAGCTACGACGAAATATTCAGACTGGTTGAGGAAAAGGGCGTATTGGCCCTGAAGCCTGATGAAGGCTCCCACGGAGACGGCTTCTACAAATTTACTTTCTCCGAGGGAAAATACGAGCTGAACTATCAGGAGGTTACAAAGGCACAGGTTTTGGAAATCCTTTCCGATGTTAAAAACCAATACCTTGTAACGGAATACATAGATATGTGCGACGAGCTGAAGGCGGTTTATGACGGAGCCGTAAATACGGTGAGAATGATCGTCTTCAAGAGAGACGGAAAGAATCCGGAAATAGGAAATGCCTATGTTCGCTTCGGCTCTAAAAAGACGGGAGCCGTTGATAACGTTGGCGCCGGCGGTATGACCGCCACCATAGATGTGGCTACGGGAAGATTCCACGATGCAAAGATTGTAATGGACAACTCCATCGAGGATTGCCCTATACATCCCGACACGGGAGTACCCATAGACGGCTATCTGCCCCATTGGGAGCAGGTTAAGGAAGAAGTCCTTCAGGTGACCAAATCCATCAAGCAGCTGGAATGGTTCGGCGTAGATTTGGCCGTTACCAAAGAGGGTATAAAATTCCCGGAGATAAACCGATTCCCCGATTTCCCCGCCGTGGAAAAATACACCAACCACACGAGAGAATATCTCCTTGAAAGATTGGCGGCGAAGAAGAGAGTCATCGGCTACGATAAGAAGAGAAACATAACTTTATTCCACTTGCCAAAGAGGTAGGGGGAGCAGACGAGGTATGCTTTGAAGAAAATATTCAAAACCCTAAAGGAAATTATAAAAGAGCATATAAGGTACAGACACCAGCTGGTTAAGCTGGCCAAATCAGACGTGAAGAGGCAGTATAACGGTTCCGTGCTTGGCATGGCGTGGGCCATCATAAGACCTGCCATCCTCATCTTTGTATTTTGGTTCGCCTGGACCTTTGGCCTGAGAAACGGTAGCGACAAGTACGGCTATCCTTTTTTCCTGTGGCTGATTGCGGGGATGATACCTTGGTTCTACATGAGAGATATGATAACCGGCGGGGCTATGTCCATACGAAAATACAGGTTCTTGGTGACTAAGATAAAATATCCCGTGTCCACCATACCCACCTTCATAAGTATTTCGAACTTTGCAACACAGATATGGCTCATAGGCATAATGATAGCACTATATGCCCTTTTCGGGTATATGCCGACCCTGTACTACCTGCAGCTGCCCATATATATGCTGATGATGTTCCTGTTCTTCCAAGCGTGGGGAATCTTTGCAGGCATGTTTTCCGCAGTGAGCAAGGACTTCCTCAACCTGATAAAGGCCTTGACCCAGGCGGTGTTCTGGATGTCCGGCATCATATACGATGTGGCCGGCGTCAAGGTGGTTTGGATAAGAAGACTGCTCATGTTTAATCCGGTTACCATAGTGGTGGACGGATACAGGAACACCTTCGTAAAACAGATTTGGTTCTGGGAAAATCTGCGGCCCTTCAGAAATTTCGCTATAGTATACGGAATAATGCTCTTGCTGGCTCTCTGGTCCTATTCCAGACTCAGAAAAGATATTCCGGACATGCTTTGATTTGAGGTGGAATTATGGGAAAAACCGTGATAGAATTTAAAAATGTTACAAAGAGATTCAGGCTTTTCAAGGGGGAAGGCCAGAAGATAAGGTATCTTTTTAACAGCAAAATAAAATGCAAGAAAAAGGTGGCCGTAGACCAAGTATCCTTCAAAATCACCGAAGGGGAGAGAGTGGCCATCTTGGGTGAAAACGGTGCGGGAAAGACTACCATCCTGAAGATGATAAACGGAGTTACCTTTCCGACGGAAGGGGATATAAAGGTTCGCGGCAATGTCTGTGCTATACAGGAGCTTCAGGCAGGCTTCGAACAGGACTTTACCGGCCGGGAAAACATAGAATTCCGATGCCAGCTTTACGGAATAAAGCGAGAAGATGTGAAGGCCATGGAGGAAGAAATCGTGGATTTTGCACAGCTGGGAGTGTATATAGACCAGCCGGTGCGAACCTATTCCAACGGCATGAAGCTGAAGCTGGGCTTTGCCATAAATGTGCATATCGAGCCGGACATCGTCATAGCTGATGAGGTTTTAAGCGTAGGCGACGGCAAGTTTAAGAAGAAATGCTTGGAAAAGATAAGGGAACTGACTCAGGAAAAGGGAGCAACCTTCCTCTTCGTGAGCCACGCCACATCCTTAGCCAAGAAGTTCTGCAACAGGGGTATTTTACTGGAAAAGGGGAAGATAATTTTCGACGGACCCATCGAGGAGGCCGTAGAAAATTACAAGTCAAAAACAAAGGGAAAGGCGGAAAAAACCGCGGAAGAAGCTTCCGAGGATTTGCCCCTGCCTATTCCTGAAGAAAATGAAGACAGATATGGGGAGATGTTTTGAGAATGAGAAAGAATAAGCATGACAGCGATTGGCAGATAGGCTCTGTAAGGCCTGCACCCAAAGGATTGCGGGGTGTAATGAGAAAGATTAAGAACTGGCCGATCTGGATGAACATTAAGTATATGAAGACCTGGAAGAAGCTTTTAGCACTACTTTTGATAGTGATTCTTCTTGGGGTGGGCATCATAGGAACCATGGCTTTCAGCTATTTGAACAATGCGGTGACGGAAATGCAGATGCCTATTGCGGAGGACTATGACCTGTCCCTGACACCGGTAGAAGGCTTTATAAACATCCTTCTTTTAGGTGTGGACAGCCGTAACATGGAAAACATCAAGGGAACCCGAAGCGACATGATAATGATTGCCAGCATAAACACGGAGACCTATGATGTAACCCTAACCTCGGTTTACAGAGATACCTTCCTGAAATTGGGAGACACCTCCACCTACGACAAGATTACACATGCCTGCGTTTACGGAGGTCCGGAGCTGACTATCAAGTCTCTCAACCAGGCCTTGGACATAGATATATCCACCTACGCTCTCGTTAATTTCAAGGGTGTAGCCAATATAGTAGATGCCGTAGGAGGAATTACGGTAGATGTTCAGCCCAGGGAAATAAATCAGCTGAACAAGTACACCAAGCAGACGGCCAGAAATATAGGCCAGAAGGAGTATAACCTGGTTAAGGCTCCCGGCGTCCAGACCTTGCAAGGCGTTCAGGCTGTTTCCTACGGAAGAATAAGAAAGGGAGTAGGCGACGATTTCAAGCGTACAGAGCGTATGAGAATCGTGGTTTCCAAAGTAGTTGAAAAGCTGAAAAAGATGTCCTTCGGAGACGTTAAGAAAATCATAGATATGATGGTTCCTCAGGTTAAGACGAATCTGAGCATGAATGATATCTTGGCTTTAGGTGTAAAGCTTCCTAAATACAATATCAACTCGGGAAGCGGCTGGCCCTATAAGTGGACCTCCGGCTACCTGAATAAGACATCCTACATATTCCCGTCAAACTTGGCGGTAAATGCGGTGGAATTCCACAAGCAGGTATTCGGCAACGAAACCTACACGGCATCATCCTTAATAAGCTCCATGAGCAGTGAAATTGCAAGCAGAATAAGCGCTGCCAGAGCATCCAACCAGCTACAGGGTGAAAAGAAGGGCGACAGCACGGGAGGCAAGGAGCCTCAAACGCCGGAGCAGCCCAAGGATGATGATGAAGATGTAAACACGGATATAGATAATCCGGAAGTGCCTACAGAGCCGGAAAATCCGACTACCCCTACGGATCCCGTTGACCCGGAAAATGGGGGCGGTACTGAAAATCCCGGCGGCGGAAATACGGGAGGTGACCCTTCACAAGGCACCTCGGACGGTACCGGAGCCGGCAGATAAATTCCGGATGAAGCAAGACTTAACATTAAAGAATAAAAAATTCTCTCAGAGAATTTATGGAAAATAAGAGGTAACAGATATGGCGAAAGAAAAATTAAACTGGGATGATGAATATATAAGAGGAGCCTACAGACATACGGCTTCTCACATAATGGCGCAGGCCATAAAGAACCTGTGGCCCGACACTAAGCTGGCCATAGGCCCTTCCATAGAAAACGGCTTCTACTATGACCTGGATTCGGAGCACAGATTCATGGAAGAGGATTTTATGAAAATCCAGAAGGAAATGAAGAAGATTGTACAGGCCAACTACCCTATGGAAAGATTTGAGCTGCCCAGAGAAGAAGCTATCAAGTACATGGAGGATAAAAAGGAGCCCTACAAGGTGGAGCTCATCAGAGATTTGCCGGAGGACGAGATTATTTCCTTCTATAAGCAGGGAGATTTTGTGGACCTCTGTGCAGGACCACACATGGAATCCACAGGAAAGATAAAGGCATTCAAGCTTATGTCCGTAGCAGGAGCCTATTGGAGAGGCGATTCCGACAGACAGATGCTCCAGAGAATTTACGCCACAGCTTTCCCCACTCAGGAAGAGCTGGACGAATACATAGAAAAGCTGGAAGAAGCCAAAAAGAGAGACCACAGAAAGATAGGCAAGGAAATGGACCTTTTCATGATAACTGACGAAGGCCCCGGTTTCCCCTTCTTCCTGCCGAAGGGAATGATAATCAGAAATGAGCTGGAAGCCTTCTGGAGAGAAATCCACAGAGAAAAGGGCTACGAGGAAATCAAGACTCCCCTCATTCTCAATGAGCAGCTCTGGAGAACCTCCGGACACTGGGACCACTATAAGGACAACATGTATTTTACAAAGATAGATGATGGCGATTACGCTATCAAGCCTATGAACTGCCCCGGCTCCATGCTGGTGTACAAGCGCAAAATGTGGTCCTACAGAGATTTCCCCGTGAGATGCGGAGAACTCGGTCAGGTACACAGACACGAGCTTTCGGGAGCCCTTCACGGACTCATGAGAGTAAGAACCTTCACTCAGGACGATGCTCATATATTCATGCTGCCTGAACAGGTTCAGGAGGAAATAATAGGAGTTGCAAAGCTTTGCGACTATGTATATAAGATGTTCGGCTTTGAATATCATGTGGAGCTTTCCACAAGACCTGCCGATTCCATGGGAACCGACGAAGAATGGGCTATGGCTGAGGGTGCTCTCAAGGCAGCTATCGAGGCTATGAATGTGCCCTATGTCATAAACGAAGGCGACGGTGCCTTCTACGGACCTAAGCTGGACTTCCACCTGAAGGATTCCATAGGCAGAACTTGGCAGTGCGGAACTATCCAGCTGGATATGCAGATGCCTCAGCGCTTCGACCTGACTTACGTAGGCTCAGACGGCGAAAAGCACAGACCTATCATGATTCACAGAGTAATCTTCGGTTCCATAGAAAGATTTATCGGAATTCTCACAGAACACTGTGCGGGAAAATATCCTCTTTGGTTGGCACCGGTACAGGTTAAGCTCTTAACCGTTACGGAGAAATTCGCCGACTATGCAAAAGAGGTTGCCGGAAAGCTGGAAGCTGAAGGCTTCAGAGTGGAGCTGGACATAAGAAACGAAAAGATCGGCTACAAGCTTCGTGAAGCAAGAAACGCAAGAGACAGCTATATCTGCGTAATCGGAGAAAAGGAAGTGGAAGCTGGAACTCTGACGGTGAGATCCTCCAAGGCCGGCGAGCTGGGAGAAATGACCGTGGCAGATTTCGTGGCCAAGCTTTCCGAAGAAATAAGAACAAAGGCTATGTAAGCATATTAAAAAGCAGGAGAAACCTCCTGCTTTTTGTGTGCGGTGGGATTGCGGGTTATAGGGACCGGCCCCAAATTCTTAATCCGTAACGATTTCGCCGGTCCAATCGATTATGCCGCCAAACTCGATGATATTGGTATATCCCAGGTCGGCCAGCTTGCCGGCGGCCTGTTTGCTTCTATTGCCGCTTCTGCAATATACGAAAATGAGCTGGTCCTTATCGGGAAGTTCAGCTATTTCATCAGTACCTATATCCTCGTTGGGGATATTTATGGCATCCTTTATATGACCGCTTTGAAACTCTTCGGGAGTTCTCACATCCAGGATGATGAAATCTGAAGACTCATCCATCATGTTGGTGGCTTCTTCAGAAGAAATCTGGGTGTAGCCGGACACTGGAGAATCGCTCGCCGGGGAATCGCTGTTGCCACAGGCGGAAAGCACTACCAAAAGGAAGAGAACGAAGAGCAAAGCCGTAATTTTTTTATTCATTATTTTACCTCCGAGACATAAAATATCTTATTTTAACTATTATATACTTATGGAAAATAAAAAACCGTGACAAACTCACGGGGGAATCTTTGGATGGGAGTACAACTTGGCCAAATATGCCTAAGGGACCTTGAATGTAACGGTGGTGCGGACCAAAGCCTGGACATATATGTGGGGAAAACGCCGAGAAGTGGCTAATTCCCCACAGTCCGAATGTCCAAGATGACTATCCGGAGCCGCCAACCTGCCAAAAACTGTGGGGAAAAAGCTCAGAAGTGCTCGGTCCCCCACAGTTTTGCCTCCAATTTTAGTTTATCGGTATGCCATAAATTAAGAATACTGTGGTGAAATGGTCGAGAAGTAACCGATTCCCCACAGTATTAGCCTTGAGGCCTCATTACAGCTACTTGAAAATAGGAGATGATATATTTAAGTTTTTCTATGATATTTCTAACCTAAAAAAAGAGAATCCTGATGTAATTGGATGGATCATCATTCCGGGTACAGAAATTGACTATCCGGTGCTTTTTGGTGAAAATAACTCGTATTATCTTAATAGGACATGGAATAAAAAAATAAGCTATATAGGATCTATTTTTGTAGACTATAGGGTAAGCCTTGACTTTAAGGATGATATGAGCATAATTTATGGCCACAATCTTAAAAATAAAGATATGTTTAGCGTGCTTCTTAAGTATAAAGACGAGAGTTTTCTTAGGCAGCATAAAAAGTTATATGTATCCGGGGGAAATTTTATAGTAGAATATGAAGTGACCAATGCAAGGAAGGAAAATGTAGGCGCGGACATTTTTAAGCTAAAAGTAAAATCTAATCCGGAGATGTTAGTGCTTTCAACCTGCACAGGAGATGGGCATGATACCAGATGGATAGTTATATGTAAAAAAATAAGAGGATATTTTAACATAGGTGTTTGACCCATACGCACTTAATGCGTATAATATAACTGTAATTAGGATATATAGATGAAAACTAAGGATTTAATTGAGCTTCTGGAGAAAAATGGCTGGGTCTTTAAGAGGCATGGTGGAAACCATGATATATATGTGAAAGATGGCAAAGAGAGAGCATTGTAAGACATAAGGAAACTGACGAAACCCTTGCTAAGGCCATCATTAAAAGGCGTAATCTCAAGTAAAGAGAAAGAGGAGGTTTTAGTATGAAGATTAGCTATCCCATCATAATAACACAGGGAGATAAATATAAGGTTGTGTTTATACCGGATTTTAATATAAATACCCAGGGAAAAGATGTGGCAGATGCTATGCAAATGGCAAGAGATGCTATTGGCATTATGGGTATAGATATGGAGGATGACGGCGAGAAGCTTCCAAAGGCTACTGACTTAAGAAATATAGAAAGGGAAAAGGAAGATGATATCCTCACTTTAGTGGATGTGGACTTTACGGAATATAGAAGGAAGCATGACTTAAGAAGTGTAAAGAAGAACTGCACTATTCCCTCTTGGCTTAATTTTGAAGCTGAAAAGGCCGGGCTTAATTTTTCAGCCGTTCTTCAGGAAGCCTTAAAAAGTGAGCTTAACTTCTCTTATAATCCGGAGCTAAGAGAGAGCGTAACTGAAGGTTAAGCATAATAAAAATCAGACTTAGATATTATATTTCTTTATAAAAAGGACTTTAGCCAGGCAGTAAGCCCGGCTATTTTAATACAAAAAAATTAGGAGGCAAAGATATAAAATGACATATACTACGCATATTATGGGAGGGGTACTTTTAGGGGTACTCCTTTTAAATTCATTGGGGCTGATAGTAAAACAGCGGTTATAATTTCGGGAGCTGCTGCTATTGGATCCATGGAATTGTTTATACATCCTATAGTAAAATGGGCGTATGTAAAAGAATTGGAAAGACAGCAGAAAAGAAAAAAAGAGACGATGTCATTCTACTAAAGAAAAAA
>JBHADF010000026.1:0-6134 GCA_041854955.1 Anaerovoracaceae bacterium
GCTACGAACTCTCCTAAGTGATATCTTTCATGGAGAGTCTTTGTGATGGCCGCTGTCAATGTTGTTTTACCGTGGTCTACGTGGCCGATGGTTCCGATATTGATATGCGGTTTCGTTCTCTCAAACTTTTGTTTTGCCATTTTAGCATTCCTCCTAATTATAACGTTATTTTTAGAGAATGGGTCCGAGCGTCCTCGGACCCCGTTGGGGATCCCAATGGACCCATGGAGCTACTGAGCGGAATTGAACCGCCGACCTCATCCTTACCAAGGATGCGCTCTACCGACTGAGCCACAGCAGCATATCACGTGAGGCTATGGAGCACTCACGAACTTTATTTTACCATTATTTCTCCAGATATGCAACAATTTTCTTCTTAATTCTCTGAAGTGCATTGGTGACGGATTTTACAGGCTTTCCCAAGTCTGAAGCGATTTCTTCGGCCTCTTTTCCCTTGAGTTTTTCCTGCAAAATTTCCCATTCCAAATTGCTGAACATGCCGTCATTGGCACCGTGAAGATAGTCCATGACTTCCTTTATGAGCAGCATGCTTTCCGGTTCCTTGTCGAAGGAGGCCTTCAGAATTTGTGCACAGGCCTCGCCCTCTTCACCGGTTTTTTGCGCATCGAAAGAGAGAGATTCGTTGAGGAGCCGGTGCTTCTGCCGGTTGGCCTTCTTGATGGCGGAAATAATCTGGTTGTTCATACAGGTGTTGGCAAAGGTTTTAAAGGCCACGCCTCGTCCCTCTTCATAGGAGCGGACAGCCTTAAACAGGCCTATCATGCCCTCCTGAACCACATCCTCCGAATCGGCCCCGGCCATATAGTAGAGCTGGGCCTTGCTCTTGGCCACAGCCTTATATTTTTCCAGCAAAATCTCCTCAGCAGTCTCGCTGCCTTCCTGAGCCATCTTTACCAGTTGCTCGTCGGTGAGGATGTGAAGATTATCTTTCATCTCTCTGTCTTCTCGCTTCATACATTATGACCGCTGCCGCGTTGGAAGCATTGAGGGAGCTGATTTCTCCCACCATGGGCATGGACACGGTGAAATCGCACTTATCCTTTACCAGCTTGCTGATGCCGAAGCCTTCCGAACCGATTACCACAGCCAGCTTACCCTTTAAGTCAGCCTTGTAATAGGCCTCGCCGCCCATATCGCAGGCGGCTATCCAAATGCCCATTTCCTTCAGCTCGTCTATGGTCTGGGCTATGTTGGTAACCTTGACAACGGGCATATATTCTATGGCTCCGGCAGAGGCCTTGGCCACCACCTCCGTCAAGCCGCAGGCTCTCCTCTTGGGAATGATGATGCCGTGGGCTCCCGCACATTCGGCGGTACGCATGATGGCACCTAAGTTGTGAGGATCCTCAAGGCCGTCTAAAATTACAAGGAAGGGCTCTTCGCCCCTTTTCTGAGCTTTTGCAAAAATGTCCTCCAGTTCCTTGTATTCGTAGGCGCTTACATAGGCTATGACTCCTTGATGAGGGCGTCCCCCTGCCACTCTGTCCATGGCCACCTTTTCCACATACATGACGGGAATACCGGCGTCCTTTGCCATGGCCAAGATTTTAATCATAGAGCCTTCTCGGGAGCTGACCATGAGCTTTTCTATCTCTCTGCCGCTTTTAAGGGCCTCGGTTACAGGGTTTCTGCCTATGAGGATGTTAGGATTCTGTTCCTCCCCACCTTCTCGGAAATCCTGTCTGTCGTAGCTTCCTCGTCTGTCCCCTCTTTCGCCGCCATAAGGTCTTCCGGTTTCAGGGGCAAAATCTCTCTTTCCGCTCCTTCTCTCCTCTCTGACCTGACGGGTTCCCCGACTTTCTCCATAGGCGGCGGAGCTTTTGGGTCTCTTGGTCACATGATTATCTCGTCTGTTCTTAACCTTTGCCATATTTTAAAGGTATCCTTTCACTCTTTTTCTTCTGTACTCAAACCACTGATATTGAATACCGTTTTCTTCAATTGTATCGCCGCTCCAAATCACCTTAAACTGAGGCAGCTGATCCGCATTTTTCAGGTAGGTGTCCGCCTCGAATTCATGGTAAATCTTTGTGATGAACAGGCTGTCGCAGACCTCCATAAGCTCGTTATAGACGCTGGCGCCGCCCATTATCATAATGTCCTCAGAAGGGTATTTATTGCATTCTTCCAAAAGCTCCTCCATGCTGTGAACCACGGTGCAGCCTTCTCTTTCAAAATCAAGCCTGTGGGTCAAAACGATATTTGTCCTGTTCGGCAGGGCTCGTCCGCCGGGCAAGCTTTCCAGGGTGGAGCGTCCCATGACAACTACCTTTCCCAAGGTCTTTTCCTTAAAATATGCCAAATCCTTAGGCAGGTGCGCTAAAAGCCCGCCGTCCTTTCCTATGGCCCAATTCTTATCCACGGCAACTATCAAATTCATCTTTTTTCTCCTTATATCGCAATAGGGATACCGGTTATCTGAGGATTTTTCTGATAATCCTCTATTATTAAATCATCGGTGGTGAAGCTGTAGAAATCCTTGACCTCCGGGTTGAGCCTGAACTTCGGCGCCGCAAATTGGGGTCTTTCTATGAGCTCCTTGATTATGGGCACGTGCCTGTCGTAGATGTGGGCATCGGCGATGACGTGAACCAGCTCTCCTGCCGCCAGGCCCGAAACCTGAGCAAACATGTGAACCAGCACGGAATACTGGACCACATTCCAGTTGTTGGCCGCCAAGATGTCCTGAGACCTCTGGTGCAAAATAGCGTTCAGCTTGTTTCCCGTCACATTGAAGGTCATGCTGTAGGCACAGGGCTCCAGATTCATCTCCGTTAAATCGGCAAAGTTATATATATTGGTGAGAATTCTCCGGGAATAGGGCTGCTTTTTCAGTTGCCAGAGCACATTGTCCACCTGGTCCATCTCCCCTTGAGAAAACTTGTATTTCTTTGCCATCTGGTAGCCGTAGGCCTTGCCTATGGAGCCGTCTTCGTCGGCCCATTCATCCCAGATTCCCGATTTCAGATCCTTTATATTGTTGGACTTCTTCTGCCAAATCCACAGAAGCTCGTCAACAGCCGACTTTATGGCTGTGGGTCTCAGGGTCAAGGCGGGAAATTCCTCCTGCAAATCGTATCTGTTCACCACCCCGAAGGTCTTTATGGTGTGAGCCGGGGCTCCGTCCTCCCAGCGGGCTCTCACCGTCTGTCCCTCTGTGGAAAATCCTTCGTCCAAAATTTTGCGGCACATATTTACAAACAAAACATCTGCTTTACTCATGGGCTAATCCTCCCTTTCTATTATCTCAAAGGCCTTTTCGATTACCTGCTCCATCCTCTCCTTTTCCTCCGACAGGAAAAGGTATCCTATGAGGGCTTCAAAGGCTGTGGCCAGCTTGTCCTCCACCGGATTGGCGTTTTTCTTCGATTTCTTTGAAGCGCTGGCCTTGTGGTTTCGACCTCTGCGGGCTACGGCCGCTTCCTCCTCCGTGAGAAAATCTGCCATGAGAGCACGGATGGCCTTGGCCTGAGCCGACGCCCTCACATACTTTACAGCTTCCCTGTGGAGAAGGTCGGCCTTTACCTGTCCCCTATCCATGAGACGCTTTCTCACATATACCTCATAGACTCCGTCCCCCATAAAGGCCAGGGCCGTGGTATTTATTTCCTTTGGTTTCATTATACGTTTATCTCCGTAGGATGAGTGTTGAGCACCGTTTCTCCGTCAGGCACGCTGGAGGTTATCCAGACGCTGGAACCTATAGTGCAGTTATCGCCTATATAGGTGTCGCCGCCTAAGATAGTAGCTCCCGCATAGACTACTACATCATTTCCGATGTTAGGATGTCTCTTGATGTCCTTAACCAGGCTGCCGTCATCTCCCACATGGAAGGACTTGGCTCCTAAGGTTACATGCTGATAAAGCTTTACCCGGTCTCCTATTACCGTGGTTTCACCTATTACTACTCCTGTACCGTGGTCGATAAAGAAGGATTTTCCTATGGTGGCTCCCGGATGGATGTCGATGCCCGTCATGGTGTGAGCATGCTCCGTCATCTTTCTGGGAAGCAGAGGCACCTTTCTCAGGTAGAGTTCGTGGGCAATTCTGTAAATGCTTATGGCTGTAAAGGCCGGGTAGGCGAGAATTATCTCATCGGTGGATTTTGCCGCCGGGTCTCCCTGATATGCGGCCAGAATATCCGTCTTTAGAATAGCCTGTATCTCCGGCATTTTGTTTATGAGGGCGGAAGCGTGTTCCTTTACGGCTTTGCTGTCATCCAGTACGAAGCAGAGGGCCTTGGTCAGGCTGTTATAGGCCTGCAAAAGCTCCCTTTCCCTCTTCATGGTAACCCCTAAAATTATATTTGTATCTCCGAAGCAATTTGGGAACATTGCCACGGTCATGTGGTAAATGGTTTCTTCCACAGCCTGATTGAAGCCTACATAGTCCACGAATTTTTCGTCTCCCACCGGCTTGTCTACCGCATCCAGCTTCTCGGCTATGGCTCTGAAATCCAGAGTTCTGTCAGTCATGGCAGCTCCTTTCTTTCATACTTATGTACTTATCTTATACTAATCCTTTATTATTTCTACGCCCTGAGGTGTGTCCTTAAGGGTGTAGCCCTTGGCTTTAATCTCATCTCTTAAGCTGTCGGCCTTGGCAAAATCCTTGGCCTTCTTTGCCTCGGTTCTTGCTTCTGCCAGCTTGATGATTTCCTCGGGTATGTCCTTGTATCTGTCGGCTTCCTTCTCCGCCTGAGCCTTTCTCTGCTTTTCAGCCGCCTCCAGCAAGTCAAGAGACAGAACCGTATCAAAGTCTCCCAGCACCTTCAGCTTGGTGGCATCGTCGGTGTCGTACTTCAAAACATCGTAGAGCACGGACATGGCGTTGGCCGTATTTAAGTCGTTGCACATGGCATTGTCGAATTTTTCTGTAAGTGCCCTTACGGCAGCATCATCAAGTTTCCCTCCCGAAGCAGGGCTCAGCTGGGCAATCCTTCCGATGAGCTTATCGTAAGCCACGGTGGCGTTATCGAGAGCTTCAAAGGTAAAGGTCAAGGTCTTTCTGTAATGAGACTGAAGGCAGAAAAATCTGTAAACCACCGGATTGTAGCCCTTGGATTCCAGCAGGGAAACGGTTAGGAACTCGCCTTTGGACTTGCTCATTTTACCCGTCTCATCGTTTAAGTGCAATACGTGGAACCACTGCTCGCACCAGGGGTGGCCAAGGTAGGCCTCCGACTGAGCTATCTCGTTGGTATGGTGAGGGAAGGAATTATCGATGCCTCCACAGTGAAGGTCGCAATACTCTCCCAGATGCTTCATGGAAATGCAGGAGCACTCGATATGCCAGCCCGGATAACCTACGCCCCAAGGGGAATCCCACTTGAGAGCCTGATCCTCGAACTTGGACTGGGTGAACCAGAGGACGAAGTCAGCCTTGTTGCGCTTGTTGCTGTCCTCTTCAACTCCTTCTCTAACGCCTACCTGTAAATCCTCTTCCTCGTGGTCGTTAAAGACATAGTATTTATCTATGGTAGATGTATCGAAGTAGATGTTTCCCCCTGCCTGATAGGCGTGGCCCTTTTTCAGAAGCTCCTGAACCATTTCAATGTATTCGGGAATCAGGTTGGTGGCAGGCTCCACCACATCGGGGGTCTTAATATTCAGTTTGGCGCAGTCGTCGAAAAAGGCGTCGGTGTAGTACTTGGCAATTTCCAGAACCGACTTGTTTTCACGCTTTGCACCTTTAACCATCTTGTCCTCCCCTGTATCCGCGTCGGAGGAAAGATGGCCTACATCGGTGATGTTCATAACACGCTTTACATCGTATCCGTAAAATCTCAAATATTTTTCCAGCACGTCCTCCATGATGTAGGAACGGAGGTTTCCGATATGGGCGAAATGATAGACTGTAGGTCCACAGGTATACATGCCTACCCTGCCCTCTTCACGGGTTTGGAAAACGTCCCTGCTCCTGGTCATAGAGTTATATAGTTTAAATGGTCTTTTCATGTTTTTTCCTCAGTAATTATGGTTATAATTTATTATCAATTATTCTTCGGTGATGGTTATGGTCTTGATAACCTGGGGAGTCAGAGGCTTATCGCTGTAGTCTCTCTTCTGAGCTACGATAAAATCTGCCGTGTCCATGCCCTCGGTCACCTTTCC
>JBHADF010000027.1:0-32166 GCA_041854955.1 Anaerovoracaceae bacterium
AGATAATTATTCCAACGACAACACAACCCTTAAGGAATTCAAAAACAATACTGTCGTTTTGACCAAAGAGTTTAAGGAGAAAACTATAGAAATTTCAAAGGGACTTAAAAATAAGAATTTAATTAAAACTCATAAAATTTTGATGGACTATGCTTCCACCTTTGATGGGGCCGTAGAACTGTTTATATCGGCATTAGAGGATAAGGATACAGACAAGGTGGCAAAGGCAAATGCTAAAATTGGCCAAGCTGATGATTTAATCGCTGAGTTTAGAGATTCTTTATCACTGTTGGCTGCAGAAAATAATATCGAGCTAAAGAATGAATAAAATCATATAAAAGTTTAAGGGCATCACAGTGGTGATGCCCTTCTCTTTTCCCTATTTCTCTTCTAATCCTTTAGCTTATATTTTTCCGGTGTTTTCTTTACAAGGACACCGATTACCATAATCACGGCAAATACTATAAGATATGATATTACTTTTTCTCCATGGGCAAATATGGCCGCATACACCATAAAGCCTGAGCCGCAGATAGCCAGAAGCGGAGCAACAAATCGTTGAAATCCCTTCAAATCCTTTTCTTTACGCATCATATTAATAAAGATAGGGAGATATAATGCGTATACGGTTATAATGGGAAGCTCCGATATATCAAAGGAAAACTTACCGAACCAGGGATCTGTCAAATTTGCACCATAGAAATAGGTCATCCAAGTTGCACAAAGCATGAGCCCTGCCACAGCCGCATTTACAGGCATCTTAACCATCTTGTCCACATTCCCCAGAATATCCGGTCGTGGTCCTTCGTTTCTTGCAGCTACAGCGTAGAGTCCTCTTGTACATGCCAGCATAAGACCGTTAGTAGTTCCCATACAGGAAATAACTATGAGCACCATGACTCCCGTTCCGGCCACGTTTGACAAAATATTGGAGAATGCCATCCTGGCTCCCTGCTCTCCTCCTGCCATCATAACGCTGTTTTCTACCGCTCCGGCAAGTCCTACATAATAGAGTATATATGTCAATACTATAATTACAGTTCCGCCTACAAGTGCCCTTGGCAGGTTCTTTTTCGCATCCTTAAGCTCCGCATTGATGCTGGTGGCTATGATCCATCCTTCATAAGCAAAGGATGTAGCAACCAAGGCCACAAGGAGAGGATGTGCCACACCGCCGCCTTCAGGTGCCAAAGGAGCGGCTACCTGTGTAAAGTTCTCAATAAGCATTCCGTTCTTTAAGCCGAATATAGTACCCACAATTGCCATCAGGTACAGTGGGATTAGTTTTATTACAGTAGTGGACACGGCAAACTTTCCCGAAATAATCGGTGCCAATGTATTGAGTCCAAAGGCCATAACCATATAGAACATGGTGAGAACCATAGCTTGAGGGCCTACTATTTCCCAGCCGAAAAGCACGCATGTATATCTGGCCGTTACCCAGCTGAGCACGCCGGTAAGAGAGGGATAGTATATTATGGCCATAAACCAGCCTACATAGTAGCCGTAGGTTTTACCTACCTCAGCTTCTGCGTAGTCTACTATACCGTTTACCTTCTCATATTTTGTGGCCATTACAGCAAAGGTATAGGCACATACTATCATGATAAGGCCTCCGAGAAGCCAAGCCAAAATACCGAGGGTAAGATTCCCTTGAGTGGCAACCAATATTTTCTCTGCCTTGAAAAACACACCGGAACCTATAACTATGCCCACAACCAGTGCGATGGCCGTTATAAGTCCATAACGTTTTTCTAATCCTCTATCCATTTTTTGTCCTCCATAACTATTTATTGTCTGAAATGTTGTCATTATACCACAAGAAATTCGGGATGACTACATATTTTTTTGTTTTTTTCTCATTTATTTTAAGCATATAAAAAAGAAGTGATTATTTAGTAATTCACTTCCCTTTCAGTATTTTATCTTTTATTTATGCTCAGCAGGTATTCTATATTTATTGAATTCATAAAGGATCTCCTTCAAATCCTCAGGCATCCTATTTTCACATTCTTTCATGAGATACTCCGGTACTCCGTAAAAGGCTTCTGCTATGCTTCCGGATATGCAAGTCAAAGTGTCGCTGTCTCCTCCCAAAGATATGGCGGTTCTGATTACATCCTCAAAGGACTCCCCTTCCAAAAAAGCCGTAATCGCCTCCGGTACTGTCTCCATGCAGGATTCTACATGATGGTATTCCGGCCTTATCTCATCACAGGTACGGGATAAATCATATTTAAACTCCCTACAGATATACTCTTTTATTTCATCCTTGCTCCCTCCTGTTCTCGCCAAAAATACGGCTGCAGCTACTGCCTCTGCACCTTTTATACCTTCCGGATGATTGTGGCTTACTTCTGCAGATAAGGCGGCTATTTTTCTGGTGGAGGCCAAATCTTCAAAGAGCCATCCGATGGATGCAACCCGCATAGCCGAACCGTTTCCCCAGCTGCCATAGGGTTTGGGATTTCTTGCTGCCAGCCATCGAAAGAATTGTTTTCCATATCCTACCCAGGGATGTCTGTTGCCTAAATCCTGCATGGACTTGACTAATAGCAGCTTAAGGTCCTCATCCGAATAAGCTTCCCTCCCTTGGCAGCTTTTATCCGATTCCTTTAAGTGTCTCAAAATTCCTACCTGCTCTAAAAGGGCGTGGGCTACTGCTACGGTCATAACCGTGTCATCTGTTATACAGCTTTTTTCTGCAAACAATGGAAACTCCTTGGTTTTAATGTTTCTGAATTCATAGACACTTCCTATGATGTCTCCCAATATAGCTCCGTACATATCCTTACCTCCTTATTTACGGGAAAATCCGAGGAACTATTTTATTCCCTCGGATTTAACGCTCTTCATTTAAAACTCTCTATTTCTTATTTCTAACACTTTCTATAAGCTTCTTGAACCCGACTATGAAGAAAACTATCAAACTGCTGAACACGAAAAGGAAACCCATAGGTATCAAAAAGAAGTTTTCAT
Organism: Anaerovoracaceae bacterium; assembly: GCA_041854955.1. Lineage (GTDB taxonomy): Bacteria > Bacillota > Clostridia > Peptostreptococcales > Anaerovoracaceae > CAMENZ01. Next base: position 2,980 of record JBHADF010000027.1, read on the forward strand.
GGAGAATCCCCTGTTCGTCAAAATATGCCGGAGACAAAGTCTGTATTATAAGCAATCCAGCGCCTATACATAAAAGTATAGCTCCTATGACCACCATCATAAAATTGAACTCGGCTTTCCTTGTTTCTATGGCTCTCTTTGTCAAGTGTATCTTGCAACGGCTGTTTTTCAATGATTTCAGATTGTTGCCGGAGATTTTTTTCTTTCCATAGCCAGAAGATATATATAGATTATATCAAACACAGCAATGACTAACCCTAAGGTCACAATCAGATTGCTGCTGTCGCCCAAGAAAACCATGGCGGTGGGAGCCAGGTTTCCTATCATTTTTGCCAGAGCAATGACAATAGACTGACCCTCTGTGGAGTTTCTTTTCTTCAGCATTTGGATGAACAAGACCGACATCATAAGGTTCTGTACAAAAGCAGCATGCTGAGCTCCCAAATAGCCGGAAAACTCTGCCTTTGCAGCCAACATTATAGCAAAAGCACCCAGGAAGGTTACTCCTGTCCATATCCAAAAGCCTGTTTTATATTCTTCTTCAAAATATTTTTTCTCGTACTTGAAATATAGACTTATGCATTATTTATCAGCTCCTCTGCAGCCTCCTCGCCTTTCAAATAGATTGCCCAAAAGTATATACCTGCAGCGGCTAAGGCGAGGCCCAATCCGGTGTAGAATACAGCGATAAAAGCAGGCGGTACCAACCCTGAACCCCTTAGCCAAATACCGCCGCTCATCATGAACGCCATGATTAAATAGGCCTTAATATCGAAGAAATGCCAAAAAGGTCTGCTATGCTCTTTGAATCTTTCTATGCGATGTGAATGCTTATGGCTCATCTTGTAAAACATGCCTCCGAAAAGCCCAAATACCAGCACAGAGAGCAACAGTTTTATCACCGATACATGGCCTATGGATATGCAGGCCAGTATTCCCAATCTTGCTACATTTACACCGGCTATAATCCATACAGCTCCGGCTATGGCAAGGAGCGTACGTTTTTTACATGAAATTTCGGGCATATCTTCATCAGGCTTCTGCTCCTTCACTCTTTTTCAGTGCAGTTAACAGGAGTATTATTCCCGTAGCTGTCAATATGTGTCCTATTCCGGCCATTCCGGAAATAGCTGCGTTCATTCCCGATGAAAGAGGTGTATCCAGCACTTGAGTAACGCCGCGAACCACCATCATTATTGCAGTCAGGGGAAGACCTGTATTGTATATACAGAGGAATGCCCTAAAGGATTTATGCTTCTTAAGGTCCCTATCCTTTGCAAACAGAGCAACTATAAGGAAAACTATCATACCCAAGAAAAATAAATGAGTATGGACTTTTCCTAGAGTCGTAACTCCGGAAAAGCTGTTCCACTTGGTGAATTCTCTGAAAAACACTCCGCCAACCATGGCTGCGATAGCATATATTAATGCACAATTTAAATACTTTTTCATTTTAGATTTTCTCTTTTCATAGCCTTATATCCTATAAGAACGGTCCATACATAGGCGCAGGTCTTAGGGATCATCAACACTCCTATCACCGAGATAGTATCAGCAAAGAGCACTACAGGGATGTAGAAGCCGAAGCTTAAAACTATGGTGAGCCACAGGAATTTGAATGGCTGGTCATTATGTTCCTTTGCGGATTTGTAGAAGATTATTATCACAAGAAGTCCTAACAGTGCAAAAGGTATATTTCTGTAGATGCCCCATGATAAGGGAGGAGCTGCACTTAACCACTCATTTTGCGGCATAAAGCAAAGGGCTATACGAGAAATGGCCAAAGCCCATACGGCAGCCGTAATTTCCATCTTTCCCTTTATATTATAGCGTTCACGCCATACATAGTAAAGCAATACATAGAACAAGGTCATAGTAATGGAGGTTATCCATTTTCCTATACCGAGAGCTGCTGTGTAATCTGCCAAACCGGTGGTGCAAAGGGCTACGGATCTGGGAATCAAGTGGAAGGCATCACCGAAGCCTAAAACTACGGCCATTATTCCGTACAAAAGATACTGCTTTCTTCCGTGGCTTCCTTTAATCATCTGTACACCCAGACAAACCACTGTAGATAAATAAACTACATCAAATAATGTTTCAAAAATTGCTTGCATTTCAACATCTCCTTTCGTTGTTGAACTTTGTTCAATATGCGGCCCTTAAAACCCGCCTTATAGGCGGGAAATTAATTTTAAATCAGTATATGATTCTTTCAATGACCTGCACGAGAGTTTTGCAATCCTCTTTTCTTTGCATAAACAGATATATAATATTGGACATGATGAAATCCACAAAATTTTCTTCTGTAAATTCCTGAGAAAATACTCCTCTATCTATATTTTTATCTGCTCTGAGGGACCCTACCATTCCTTCCTTTATCTTCGTCAGATATCGGTCCATGGTGCTACGGGCTTTAGTTTGACCGTTGGTGGAAACACTGATGGTGTGTACGGTGAAAAAGTGAGGATACCTATGTATACCTGACTGAATTCGCATAAAACAACTTTCTATGTGCTTCGGAAAGGGTTCCTCTCCTTCATTCTCCTCTCCCAAACGGAAAATGTCCTCCCATACGCTTTCGATAGCAGCTATGAGCAAATCATTTTTTGAAGGAAAGTAATAATATAAGGAGCCGAGGGCCACTCCGCAGGCCTTGGCTACTGCTCTCATATTCAAAGAAGATATACCTTCTTCGGAAACAAGCTTGCGACAAGTTTTCAAAATTGCCTCTCTGGATGTGACGGTAGTATTCACGGACCTGCCCTCCTCAATCAACTTGAACATCGTTCAAATTTAGTATATTTTCTTTTTTCCTTTTTGTCAACACCTCAATTATATAATTTCTTTTTTTAACACAATCTATATGTATTGCGGAAACGTCGGTATCCCTCAGCCCTATTTGACACTTACGCTCCTCTGGCTTATAATAATTACTATATATCATATCTGCATATTACTTGTTTTATGGGGGGTTAAAATGGAAAAAAATTATGATAGAGGTTCTGTTGACACATTGATACTTCGTGTTCAGTTTTTGACTCTGCTTATAGTAATCATAGCTATTTTAGTAATGGGCTTCGGCAAAGGCCTTTGGTCTGATTCTGATTTTCTACCGGCAAAAAAGACGGATAGCGAAACAGTTTTCTACCATGACCACAGCGCAGTAGCGCAAGTAAAATCCGGTCATCTTGTTTTTTCCTCAAATACCGGCAAGATGGAATTTACTATAGAAATAAGGGAAAACGGCTCCCAGAGCACGGTCATTCTCATAGATGAAAACCAAAAGCCTGTCCGTTCAATTATATATCTTTCCTCAGAAAAAAAGCTTTTAGGTAAGGATGGCACTTCTCAAAACAATTTTACCGAGGAAACGATGAAAAAAGCCCTTCCCTTTTCCGACCTTATAATATGCAGAATGGTTTTGGGAGACTTGTCCGTTAAATTAGATGAACAGCTTTTATTTGTTGCTATGGCGCTTATATATATGCTGGCAGGAATTGCCATAGTCTTTTTCAAATCATATATAATAAAGCTGGACAAAATAATACTGAGCTTTTTCTATAAAGGCTCAGAAAAACTTCCCGCAACAGGATTTCATCAAGATCTCATTTCCTTCTGCGGCATTATTCTTTTCATGTTAGGATTTTTGATGTCACTATCCTTCATACTTGCATAAAGTTGTATGGACAGCTATATTATACCAAGCATGATAAATCCGATAAGGTTTATGGCCACATTGCTCATTCCATGAACAATCCATGAGCCGATGAAGCTATCGGCCTTTTCCATGAGATAATTGAAGAACACTCCCACCATGAAGAGTCCCAAAATAATCAGTACAAAAATTACGGGGCTGAACCAGGAGTCAACTATAGAAATATGATATAGGGCAAAGAGTGCGGGCGACCAAAGATATCCCAATCTTCTGTGCCCTTTTTCTTTCATTTCACCGAAGATAAAGCCTCTGAAAAACAATTCCTCCAAAAATGAATTTACTATGCTTATATAAAGGGAAACATATACGAAGTTCTCCTTGCTAATCTTCTCTCTGGTCAGGAGATTGGCTTTTATGTTTTCTAAATCTATAAAACCGCTTATTAGATAGTATCCTAAGAGCAAAAGAATGAAAACGGCACCACCTATTGCCAGATTAAATCTCAGCTTTTTCAGTGATATTTTTTTTATGTTGGCCTGTGTAAACTTGTTTTCCGTCAAAGCGTAATATAAAAAGATACCGATGCAAAATATAGACACCTTTACACCGGATTTAACCAAAAAATTAGGGCTGAATTGACTTTCAAATATGAACATGCCTAAGCAGGCAAGAAAGGATATAAGTAAAAGTAATTTAAGTTCTTTATTTTTCGCCATCTAATGTACCTCATTCTCTCAGGCAAGGCTTGCCTCTTATCAGGATTTGTCCTTTGGGAAAAGATTTCTAAGAATTTTTAGCATTACCAACATCAACAGGGACGCCCCTACAACTATGTACACCCAAGCAAATTCATACTTCATCAGCGGCAACCTTACATTCATACCGTAAAATCCTGTAATCGCCGAAAAGACTGCCAAAAGTATGGCAAGAATATTTAAATTTGTCAGGTTGGCGTTAAGATTATTGTTCAATATGTTGTTGTAGGTGGCTGAAAGTTGCTCCATGATTTGAGAAAGCAGAAAATTCATGCTGTAAAGCTGCTTAGCCTCTACCATGGCATCCTCCAGCTGTTCCTTTTCCTCATGTGAAAAGGTATCATAGATCTCATTGGATTTTATCTGCTCCATTAAAAGCGAATTTTGATTGGCTGCGGAAAGCAGATATAATATACCCGTTTCTATATCTGAAAGTGCAAAGAGATTCTTCTTTGTAGTATTCTTTCTCAGTCTGCTGTTGATTTCGTTTTTTTCAGCATCAATTTCTTCTATAACCGGGAAATACCTTTCAGTTATCATCTTTAGGGCAGAGAACAAAAACTTGAAAGGAGACATTTGCTGCTCATTTTTCAACTGTTCCTCCATCATTTCTATTATATAGTTGCTTTCGGTGTCTACAATGGAAACAAGCCTGTTATCATTCATAACAAAGGTAACGGGAATGGTTTCATAGTGATTTTCGTTTTTATCAAGCTTGATGGCATTGAAAATAAGCACGAAGGAACCGACCTTAGGCCTGTATTCCATTCTCGCACGCTCTTTTTTGTCTAAAGCATAGGCTACTATCTCTGAGCTTATGTTGTACTTTTTCAGTTCTTCCTCTGTATCCGGCGCATCACCGAACTCCACCACAGTCCAGGTGAAAGCATTTCCCGTATCTATGTTTTTAATCATTCAATTCTCCGCATTTTATTAAGTTTACATAAGCAATTTCAACGTAAACCTATTTGCCTGCTCTTCTAAAGTTCATTTAAAACCTTTGCCGCATAGGAACAGGTTGCTTCTAATTTCACATTTGCCTTTACAGCCTCAGCAATCACTTTGTTTACCAGCTTTCTGGCTATTCCTTGTCCACCGTAGGTCTCCTCCACCCGGGTGCTCTCTATCACCCAGGTTTTACCGTCTTCAATAAAGCTTATTTTACCTACTTCTTTGTCACCATCCAGAGCCACTGCATTGCTGCTATCCCGTTGAAATTTAATATCTATCATCCTTATTCTCCGTTTTTCACTGTATCTGTATTATACTGCTATTCCGCCTTAAAATTGGGCTTTTCCTTTATGAATGTTCCCTTTTGAAGCTCATCAAAGGCATGATTCAGCTCTTCTCTCGTATTCATTACGATGGGACCTGCCCAAGCTATAGGTTCATTTAGAGCCTTTGAAATAATCACCAAAATCTGGGAATCTCCCTCTACTCCCTTTAAGGTCAGTTTATCACCTTCCGTTAGCTTTACCGCAGTTTTCTCCTCTACCCTTTCACCGCCTATTACAGCATCACCAAGCAAAGTAAAGGCCATTACGGAATCTTCCTCGTTAAGATTTATCTCCAGCTCTTTATGGGCTTCTAAATGCACATCATAGTAGTGTAAAGGCAAATGTTCACTCTGATGGCCTTTGTGGCCCTCATAGTCTCCTGAAAGAAGTCTTAAAAAGCCTCCGTCTATTTTTATTTCTTCAATCTCGGCTTTACGGATTGCCCTGTATGTGGGCGTGCTCATCTTTTCCTCTTTAGGTAAGTTGAGCCAAAGTTGAACACCTAACAGCCTCTATGCTGCCGGCACCTGCTCTTCATGTAGGATGCCCGAGCCGGAGTTCATCCACTGGACTTCGCCGTCTGTGATGGTATCTTCATTTCCCAAAGTATCCTTATGCTTCATTTTTCCACGATAAAGATAGCTTATGGTCTCTATTCCTCTATGAGGATGGATGGGGAAGCCTGCCGTATAGTCCTCCGGATTTAAGCTGTCAAAGGAATCCAGCATGAGTATTGGATCAAATTCCTCTACAGTGTCATGTCCTAAAACACGAACCAAGCTCACCCCTGCTCCATCTATGGTTCTGAAGCCTTTCACTCTTGTTTTGATTTTTCTTTCCATAATATTTTCCTTCATAGGGGCGATGCCCTTATTATCTGATTTTCTTAAGGCAATAATACACCCTTGGGAGAGGATAATCAAGCAAACCTTTCAGCTTTTTAATACTCCTTATTTTCCACAACTTTGATGCTTATAGCCATGGAAATTATCGTAAGCAAAACACCGAACAATGCTATTCCGGTCATCAAAGCATTAAAGCTTATATCAGCGAAAATACCTGTAAAATCTATTTTATCGCCTATCAGTTTAATCAGTGTAAACATGGCTGCAAAGCCTATACCAAGGACTAAAAATAACACTGTACGACCTTTTTCCGAGCCCCATTTTAAATTTATCGGAATGCTTAGTGATAGCATAACAAGTATCACAGCTATGAAAACACTCATATCTCGTATATTCTGCATTAAGTCCTCCTGGCCTGTTAATGCGGATTTTGCCACAACAATGATTAAAGAATAGAACCACCCTGCCAAGCCAGATAGAAAACCGAATAGATATTTTTCCACTGCATAGGTTTTTCTCAATATAGGGGTGGTCATGAGAAATAAAATGCTGTTATCATATTCATCATAGCTTATGGTGCTGAGGGCAAATATGGACATAATCATTACAATCCATGCTGTCACAAATGATACATCTTCTGAGGTAAAAGACATAAAAGCTGCTACTACCATCATCAATAGAAAAAATCTTTTTCTCTGCATAAAAAGTGAAAAATCTTTTGTCAACAAGCCTTTCATCTTATTTGTCCTCCTTTGACATCATTATTATGAGATCATCTATGCTTCCGCTTTCCAAGATGATATCCGGATAGTTTTCGGCATAATATTGTTTTTGATTAGTCAGGCAGGAATAGCCGTAGCTTTCCTTTTTAGCCTTTATTATGTGCTCTTTATCCAGCCTTTCATATTCCTGTTCCGTTACCTTCAGTAATGCGTATTCACTGAGGATTACATCCGTATCCTCGTGAATGACTATCTTCCCCTTGTGAATCATATAGATATCATCGCATAAACCCTCTAAGTCGGAGGAAAGATGGGAGGAAATCAGCAGGGTTCTTTCGCTGTCCTCGGCAAGGTACTCCCGGAGCAAATCCATAATCTCATTTCTGGCGATTACATCCAGGCCTGCCGTAGGTTCATCGAGAATCAGCAATTTAGCCTTATGGCTGCATGCCACTAAAACTCTCAGTCTGGCGTTCATTCCCGTAGAAAAATCCTTGAGCATCTTATTTAAGGGAAGTTGGTAGTAATTGCAATTTTTAAGGAACCATTCTTCATCGAAGCTTTTATACATATTGCGCAAAATACGTATAATATCCTTTACCGTCAGATATGTAGAAAATCCCGAATCGGAGAAAGCTACACCTATATTGTTTTTATCTTCTGCCTTAAGGTCTCTTATGTTTTCCCCCAACACGTGGACATTTCCTTCATCGGGTCTTATGAGCCCTAAAAGAGCCTTTATTGTCGTGCTCTTGCCGGCACCGTTTCTCCCCACTATACCTGTGACTGAACCGGCTGGGATTTCCATGCTTATGTCCAGTGCAAAAGACTTGTATTGCTTTTTCAGACCTTCAATCTTAATCATCTTAAGCCTCCATTAAAATCTCTACTAATTCATGTACCTCTTCTTTTGTCATACCTGCCGCCTTTATGTGCTCCAAGGCCTCTGCAAGCTGAGATTCGGCCAACTGCCTTCTTGCCTCCAAAGCTAATTCCTTATCGGTTTCGGCGATGTAGCTTCCCTTCCCGTGAACAGTTACTACGAAGCCCTCCTCTTCCAGCTTGTCGTAAGCCTTTTTCACAGTCAGAGCACTTATTTTAAGCTCTGCAGCCATGGCTCTGACAGAGGGAAGTGCACTGCCCTCTTTTATCTCACCTTTTATTACCGCAGTCTTAATCTGCTCCATAAGCTGCTCATATATAGGTATCATTGAAGAATTATTTAGAATAATATGCATCTTATTCCTCCTTATTTCGTAAACAGTATATAACAGTATATAACTGTTGTCAATATTTTTTACAAAAAAAATTAAAGCCGGAGAAAATCCCGGCTTCTGTAGGCTTAATATTTATGCTTTACTTGTTTGATATATGTGGTCTATCTCCCCTTATAGTCCTTCTCGATGGCTTCGTTCCAATCTTCAAGCACGGCAGAGGATTTACGGAAGGCGCTGACTGCTTCAGCCATCACCTGAAAATTCATCTGTACCCCTTTCTCGTCAGCATGGAAGTTTTGGGCACGGTTAGCACTTATACCTACTCGAGAAGCTGCTCCCACAGCATCGATATTTGCACCGAGGAAGATGAATTCCCAGCCACATTTTGTCTTTTGCGTCTCTATCTTCCCTTTGATGTCCTCATAGGAATACTCACGACTGGAATTTTCCTCACCGTCGGTAATGATGACAAACATGACCTTTTCGGCACGATATTCTTCGGCGGTATGCTTTTCGGCATTTTTAATCTTCTCTATGGCGCTGCCTATGGCATCCAAAAGGGCTGTGCCTCCTCCCACCTGATACTCTCTTTCCGTAATAGGGCTTACGGCTCTGATGTCTACCCTATCGTGGAGCAGGCTATGTCTGCTGTTGAAAAGTACAGTAGTTACACGACACTCCCCCTCCACATCCTTCTGCTTTGCCAGCATGGAGTTGTATCCCCCTATGGTGTCCTTTTCCAATCCGCTCATGGAACCGCTCTTATCCAGTATAAATACCAGCTCTGTTAAATCCTTTTTCATTTCCCTGTCCTCCTTAGGTTTTATTGTAGCCTAATTATAACAGGGTTTTGAGCATGAGTGGTCGCTTAGGAGGTGACAAATATGGATTTGTTATTTTTCCCCTGATGGAAATATCCTAAGTCTATAATCCGCCTCCCAGCACGGCTTGATCATATTTAAACAGGGCCTTGTTAATCTCAAATACATCGTATTTTCCCTTGATAATAAAGAATTCTACTATTACATCGAAAATCTGACTGTGAGACAAAGTATATCCGGCCCTTTCTAAGAGATCTTCCGTTTCTGCCAAGGAAAGTTCTAAGGCGATTGCCAAAGCCAAGGCGGTTTTCTTGCTGGGCCTGTAATTCTTGTCGGTCCTTATTTTAGAAAAATGCTTTCTATCCAAGTTGGCACGCTTATATACTTCCACATCGGTCTTCCCCTTGGCATCGATCAGCTTCAGTAAGGTTTCGGAGAAGGATTCATCGAGATTATTTATCAGGTCATCTATACTACGTGGAGCAGCCTCCTCCGCCATCATCATGGCTACTTGGGCACCTGTTTTGCTACGCTGCCCCCTTTCTAAAGCCATTTCCTTAATCGATCTCATTTTATTTTCGGGCAAATAGTTATGGTAGAGATATTCATTTATTTCTCTTTCCAGCTCGTTGCCTTCAACAAAGACTTTCTTATCCAATATTGACAGATAAACCTCTATATCGGAATTTTCCATGAAAATACGGATTGCTTCTATGGCCACCCGGAGCGCATCCTGGGGAGGATATCCGTATATACCGCTTGAAATCAAAGGAAAGGCAATGCTCTCGCACCCCTTTTCTTCCGCTATTCTCATGCTGTTTAGATAGGCAGCTCTTAAAAGTTCTTCTTCCCCCTGCCTGCCATCCTTATATATGGGCCCGGCAGTATGAACTATATATTTTGCAGGGAGGTCAAAGCCGGGTGTTATGACGGCTTCACCGGTTTTTATGGGCGCCAGCTCATCACAAGCCTTCTGCAAAGCTTCCGCACCTGCAGCTCTGAATATGGCTCCGCATACGCCTCCGCCCATGAGAAGCTCCGTGTTAGCCGCGTTGACCACAGCATCCACCTTCATTTGGGTAATATCTTGATTTATTATAGTAAGTGACATGCTTCCTCTTACCTCCTAGGTTTTACTAAACTTCCTTTACTCCACAGCTCCCCGGAGAATTTTCTCCATGGCCTTCCCCTTGGCAAGCTCATCTATTAGTTTGTCCAAATACCTGATTTCCTGCATAAGGGGTTCCTCTATGCTTTCCACCTGTATTCCGCATACCTTGCCGGTAATCAGCTTTCTATGGGGATTCAGCTTAGGAGCTTTTTCAAAAAAATCGCTGTAGCTGATTTCATTCCCAATACAATTTTCAATTTCCTGTCTATCATATCCCGTGAGCCAAAATATAATTTCATCTACTTCCTCTCGAGTTCTCCCTTTTCGCTGGGCCTTGTTTACCAAAAGGGGATAAACCTTGGAAAACCGCATCCCATAAACCTTTTCATTTTTCATAATTTTGCCTCTTTACACTATTTTTTATTATGCTCATAGCTCCACTTTGCCAGTGCTGTAATCAACTCCAAAGGAAGTGGCTTGTCATTGGGCAGGCGAAGGGTTCCCTTGCTCGTCTCATAATCTTTGAGACGGTCGGAAAAGACTTCTATAGCCTCTGCTCCCGGATATATACCTATATGAGCCTTTGCCGGTGCAAAATGTATTATGTTCCGGCCCTTCCAAAAGGTGGGCATACCCCAGGCGATTTTCTCCTCAGCTTTTGGAATGGCTTCCTGTATCGTGTTATAGATTTCATAGAGCCGAGGTTGTATGCCTTTATCCGCATTTTCAATGTATTCTTTTATGGTCATTATTTCTCCTATTCTATACCCAACATATCCAGCAAAATTTGTATGTCTGACGGGCTTTTGGAAAATTCTTTGATATCCTTCCCGCAGTATTCCTTTGCCTCTTCCTTTGTAAATTTAAAGCTTTTCGGACCGTCCGGAGTTGAATATTCCCACTCCACATAGTCCATATTTTCTATGACAGCCAGTAAAACGAAGGAATCAGCCCTCATCAGCTCCTCGGATAAAACTTTCTTGGAGGCTTTTATGGGCTCTTCTATCTTTAATATCCATCCGTAGGGCGTCTTGTCAGTTACTAATTTGTTTGTATAGCTTCCGAATTGGTGGCCTAAACCCAAAATATAGGCTATTTGACCGTTGGCAGACATATCTCCTATATAAGGATTCTTGGCATTATACAGCTCCGACGCCTTTGGGCTTATATCGATACCCTTTTCCCATAGCACTGCTTCTCCGGCGGTTACTCTTTTCACATCTGAGTCGGAAGTAAATGAATATTCCTTTTTATCATTTTTAAAGAAGAGCTTGGGCGTTGTGTAAACTTTTGCATTTACAGCTTTTCCATCTGTTGTGAACACTACTCTTGCTATGCGCTGTGTTTCAGAAGCAGCTTTCATTTCTACTGTAATGCTTTTCCCGTCAACTTTAGTTTTGTACTCCAAATCACCGATTTGAGATTCAAAGCCTCTACTGTAAATCATTATAACAGCAAACAGTGTCAAAACAACACATAAAATTCCTATTAATGTGGAGCGTTTTCTGCCTCTTGCCTTTACCTTCTTCAGAAAATCCACCTTCTTTATATTGGATTGTATTTCCGTAGGATCTTCCTGATCAGATATGATCGCTTGTAATTTTTGTTTACATACTTCACATTCCGCAAGGTGTGCCCCCATGGCCCTCTTGGTCTCTTCGGAAACCAAATTATCCGCATATAGAGGCAGCAGGTCTTCAACAATATAGCAGCTCAATTTATCTTTCATAACGATTCATCTCCTTTTTAAGCTTCTCTTTTCCTCGGTAGAATGTCACTCTCGCCCAATTTTCAGACTTTCCCATAATCTCTCCTATCCGGCGGAAAGAAAGACCGCCCAAGATTCTAAGGTGCATCAGCTCTCTCACATCATCATTCAATGCGTGAATGCTTCTCAAAACCTCCAAGCTGTCTTCTTTTCTGATGAAATCCTCCTCCAAGGAATTATAATCAGGCTGTTCAGCATCTAGTTCTTCTCGGCGAGGATTTTTTCTGAAGTATTTATATAGGCAGTTTTTGGCAATGGCGCAAAGCCATGTGGTTATCTTGCAGGTGCCGTCAAAGCTGTCTGTGCTTTTGACCGCCTGATAGAAGGTCTCCTGAGTGATTTCCTCCGCCAAATCAGCATCTCTCGTAAGGGAAAGAAGGTATTTATACACTACTTCCGAATACTCTAAATATTCACTGTCCGTAATCATATTTTACCTCCTTTCCTGTGTTTCTATATATTTATGCTTAAATTCGAGATTTCGTTACAATTTTTTATAATATTTTTAAAAAAGAGGGCTTAAAGCCCTCAGATTTATGATAAATTACAAGGTTTATATCCTGTAAGATGTATGTTTCGCATTGTTTTCCTTTATTAAACCTAATATGGTGGGAATGGCGCCAAGGGCGGTAAACAAGTACAGCATGCCTATGTTTTGATAATAAACACTTCTCAAATCCGGATACATAAATACCTCTTTGACATAGCCGAAGGCTTCAAAGAAGCCTACACCCAGCTCCTGAGAAATGGTTATAGCCCAGTCGATATTGTTTCCTAAGTAAACCATGAAGGCCATAATTATAAGTGAAATTACAATGCCCTTTTTTGTGAATTTTCCTCCCACCATGGCATATCCCTTTAAGGTACAGACGCCCATCATCACACCGCTTATAGCAGAAACATACCCCATTCGAGCGATTATAACTATGGCTACCACGCCTATGAGTGAGCCCAGCAGCGCACCGATAATTCCACCTAAGATATTCTCTCTTTTCTGTGATACGATTTGAGCTTCAGTAGCTAAATTTTGTGAGGCTTCCGCAAAGCTTTTCTCCGATAAGATTTGAGGAACTCCTCCTACCACGTACCCGTCCACAGGGCCAACTTCTCCTGTGGCCTCGCAGCAGGCTGCATAGCCGTTAGTGGAAAGGAAGGATACCGTAGCTTCTGCTGCGGCAAGTATGTTTTCTACCTTGGCTTTTGCAGTTAATCCACCCTTTACAATAAATTCAACGTGATAGCCTCTGGTTGTTACATTTTTAAGCTGAGAAGTTTCCTTTACAAGCCTTTTCAGGTCATTAACATCCGGGTAGGAACGACTGCATACCGAAAAAATCAATCTGGTAACATTTCCATATAAGGTAACCATAAAAGGGAAATTGCCCTTTTTACCGATGGCCACCAAGGACTCCTCATCAGCTCTGAAATTACCTTGCTCCAACAATTCTTTGATTACTTTATCCATATATTTTTTAATACCACCTTTCAGCATATTTGTTAATTCACAGGTTATCATAACACAAAATTAATTTAACAGCAAATCAATTTTAAGTGTCGGGCCAGATGGGTTAGTGTCTATAGCTTAATATGGAGCCAGATTCCTTTATGTATTCTGTATCGTGTAAGCAGCATTTTCATAATCTCATCGGCCAATAGAGCAAGCCACATACCGCTCAGGCCGAGGCCGAGCAAAAAAGTAAAAATATAGGCTAAAAGAGGTCTTAGCATAGCACTTACAAACATGGAGTATATTGCAATGAATCTATTGTCTCCGGCTCCTCTCAGCGTTCCTGCCGAAACCTGACCATAGGTCTGCGGGATTATCAGCACGGCGATTATAAGCATTACACCAACGCCCATTTCAATACCCGTAGGATTTTTTACCAGCATTGCAAACACCGGTCCTCGACACAATGCAAAGACAACTCCTACCAAAATTGATATTATAATTCCCGATTTCTGTGCCACCTTGTTATATATAACAGCCAAATCCCTTCGCTTTCCTCCCAGCATCCTACCCGAGAAAGACGCGCTGGCCGTACCCATTCCCGTACCGAAATAGTAATATAAATCCCATATCAATATGCAGTAATGGTGTATTCCCATCGCTACGGTTCCCAGCTCTGCAATCATTCTCGCAAAAATAAACAGGCCAACCCTTTCCCATATATGCTCTAAAAAGGAGCTGCTGCCTATATCCAGCAAAGGCTTTGTAAAGCTTTCGGTGAATCTAATATGGCCTTTCCTTATATCTATATCATTTTCTCCCTTGAAAACGGAGGCAAACAACATTATAAAAGTGACAATATTCCCTATTGTAGTGGCTATAGCTGCGCCTTCTATTTCCATTCTGGGCATACCTAATTTTCCGAATATAAGGACATAGTTCAAAAAGACATTCAATATATTACCGGTCAAATTTGCGTACAAAACCACTTTGGTATTTCCTACCCCTACCTGGGCTGCTGCCAAAGGTGTAAACATCATTCTGAAAAAAGAGGATACTAATATCCACCTTAAATATACAACCGCATATTCTATATAGTCAGGTTTAGCTCCCGATAACAGCACTGCTTCTCTTGTAAAAAATATGCTTAAAGTTAAAAATACCGTATATATGATAAATACCAATAGAAGTGCCTGCTTTATACAGCTGTTCATGGCCTCTATGTTCTTCTCCCCTTTTCGTCTTGATACGATGGCTGTAACAGCGACACCTATAGCCATTCCCACCATCTGAAAAATCATACGTGGCTGACTGGAGACCCCTACCGCAGCCACCTGATTGATACCCAGCATACCAACCATGGCCAAATCTGCCAAGAGCATGAGATTCAAGAAAACCCCTTCTAAGGACGCAGGCAAGGCTACCTTCCAATAGTCCTTGTAGATGCTTTTACTCTCGGGAATATCTCCCTGCCTGTCTCCTTCTTTTATCATGTGTTCTGTTGAAAAAAATTTATCTAGCAATGCTTTCCCCTTTCAAATTACTATACCGTTATTACCGAATGAAAAAGTTTTTTGGAGTACTCATCCTGTGCCTTTGATATATTTTCAATTTCCATCTCTTCTATAATTCTTCCCTCATTGAAAATTATTATGTTGTCCGAAATATAGGCGGCAGCCTGTATATCATGGGTAACAAAGAGATAGGCCATATTATGTTCCTCTCTTATTTTCATCAGTAAATCCAAAACCTTTACCTGCACAGAAACATCTAATGAGGAAACGGCTTCATCCAAGACGAGGAGTTTAGGTTTAGTGGCGATAGCCCGTGCAATACACACCCTTTGTCCCTCTCCTCCCGACAACTCATGTGGGTATCTGGAAAGATAATCACCGGTCAGGTTTACATGCTTTAGCAAGTCTTCCAAAAACTCATCCGAAGGGTTTTCCTTCATCGCCTTCAGTGGTTCAGTCAAGGTTTGTCTCACGGTTCTGTTAGGGTTCATAGAAGCCAGATAGTCTTGAAACACTGCACTTATCTTTCCTTTTCTGCTATTGGCTTTTAGTATAGATTTCCCCTCTAAAAGAACCTTTCCGCTATCAGGCTTTTCTATACCTAAAACCATCCTCATAAGGGTGGATTTTCCGCTTCCACTTTCGCCTATAATGCTCTTGCATTCATACTCTCCCACTTTAAAGGATACATTTTTCAGTATTTCCTGCCTCTTGTTGCCGAAAAGAGCAGGCGCTTTATAGCTTTTATTCACGTTTATTACATCAAGCATCCTTTTCTTCTCCCATCAATTCCTTATATCTCACACCTATGGCCGTTCGAAGACCAATCAGGTATTTTGCATAATCACTTTCCGGTGCTGTGAATATCTTTTCCGTATCCCCTTCTTCCACCTTTTCTCCGTCTTTGAGGAGAATCACATAATCTGCCAGCTTTCTGACAACGCCCAAATCGTGGGAAATGAAAATCATAGTATTGTGATATTCTTCCTTCAGTCTGATGAACTCCTTTACTATCTCAAACTGTGTGATGATATCCAAGGCTGTCGTAGGCTCGTCGGCAATTATAATCTTTGGCTGTAATGTTATGGCTATGGCTATCATAACTCTTTGCAGCATCCCCCCGGAAAGCTGGTGAGGATACTTTTTAGCTATATTTTCCGGATCCTTCAGCCTAACTTTACGAAGGCCCTCCAGCATCATAATTTTAGCCTCTTCTTTTGAAGCAACACCGTTCTCCATAAGTATCTCTACAAAAATCTTTTCAATGGTCAGGGAAGGGTCAAAGGCACTCATTCCATCCTGGAAAATCATGAAGATTTCCTTTCCTCGGATCTGTTGCAATTCCTTTTCGTTTTTCTGTAGTATATTTTCACCCTTTAGCAAAATTTGCCCGTCTGTCTTTATCCAAGGTTTATGCAAACCTGTTATAGACTTTACGGTCATAGATTTTCCGCTTCCGCTTTCCCCTACTATAGCGATACATTTTTTAGCTTCCACGTTAAAACTGATGCTTTTCAATATGACTTCGCCATTTCGTATATCCTCCGCACAAAGATTATTTATTTCCAACATATTTTTATTGCTACACATCCCCTTTTTCACCTCTCTTTTTCAGAAGCTGCTTCACGCTCTTTTGGCTTATATGCTTTGAGTCCATGGTATCTCTCAAGGAATCCCCTATGAAAGAAAATGCAATACATACTATTACAATAGCTGCAGCCGGTGGTACGATTTGGAGCGGGTGTAAAAGCATCACGCATTTTGCTTCGCTGAGCATCATTCCCCATTCCGCGTTGGGGGCTTCTATGCCTAAGCCTAAAAAGGAAAATGCAGACACAGATAATATCATGGAGCATATATTGGTACTGGCTATTACAGACACGTCCGGTAAAACCGAGGGTAAAACATGGCAACATATTATCTTTCCGCATTTACAGCCTGTGGCCTTGGCAAACTGTATGTATGCATTATCCGTATATTTCATCACCGAAGTTCTGAAAACCCGTGCATACCATGTCCATCTTAATAAAGTCATAGTCACAAGGATGGTAGTCATTCCCCTCCCGAATATACCTATGCTGGCAAGGACCATTACTTCTGAAGGAAAAGACAGGAGTATATCACAAAATCTCATAAGGCATTCGTCTACTTTTCCTCTGAAATAGCCTGCCAGGACACCTACTCCCAGACCTATTATTATGGTTCCCAGCATTGACAACATTACAAAAATTATGCTGGGTCTTATGCCGTATAACAATCTGGAAAAGATACACCTTCCCAAGTGGTCGTTTCCGAAGGGATAAGCTAAAGAGGCGTGGGCATATTTCAATCCTGCATTTACAGCATTAGGATCATTTGGTGCTACCCACGGGGCTGCTATGCCAAGCATTAAGACTATAACTATTATACTTATGGAGATAAGTCCTAACGGATCTTTTTTTAGTTTCTGCCACATTTCTATGCCCTCCTAAGCTTGGGATTTATAAATGCATTAAGTATATCTGCACCGATATTAAATACACAGTAAAATACGGCCATCAACAGTATGTATGCCTGTATTATAGGAATATCTCTGGCAAATATGGCACTGACACAAAGCCTGCCCAAACCCGGCCAAGCAAACACGCTTTCTATAACTACAGTTCCTGCTATCATTCCCGGTATGGCCATAGAGAAAGAAGCTATGGCCGTTTGCAAAGAATTTCGTAGAACGTGGCCCACTCGTTTGAATTCTCTTACGCCGGATGACCTAAGGAAATTGATATAATTTTCATTGACATTTTCCAGCATAGAATTCCTAATAAGTCTGAAATAAAAGCCTATGTACCTTATGGACATGGCAAAGGTGGGCATAATAAAATTCCTATAGTCTCCTATGCCGCTTGTGGGCAGTACTCCCAGCTTGACAGCGAAAAACCACATACAGATAATGCCTACAAGGTACGTTGGAACACTTGACAAGGAAAACATGATGGCTCTCGTTGCCTTATCAAAGAGGCTACCCTCAAAAACAGCACATGTCACTCCTAAAATCAAAGAAAATATCAAGGTCACAATAATTACGGCTCCGGACAGCTTCAGAGTATATCCAAAGGCCTTCAATATGGTTTTGCTCACATCTTTTTTGTCTATTAAGGATTTCCCGAAGTCTAAATGGACAGCATCGCTTAACCAATCTCCGTATCTTACGAGTAAAGGCCTGTTAAATCCATAATCTTCATTAGTCTTTTCTATTAACTCCTCAGTAATATCAGGAACACCCTGAGCCTCCAGAATGATTTCCGCCGGTCTTTTGGCAGAAATGTTTATCAGCATAAAGGCCAGAAAAGATACCATAAAAAACATAGGGATAAGGAAAAGTATTCTTTTTAAAATATATGATTTCATCGTTTAATTACCTTTCATTCCGGGTATTTGTAAAATAATGGGGCTCTAAACCGTAGAACCCCATTATTTTCTTTAGTAAGAATACTGTTCAAAAGGCAATTCGTATTGAATTTGTCTGAATCCTACATTCTTAAGGCCCTTTTCCGCAACGATTACGGAACGTGAATATGAAAGTGGAATAAACGGACAATCCTCATGGATAGATTCCAAAATAGTTTTGTAGTATTCCTGTCTCTTTCCTTCATCAGTGCTGGTCAAAGCATCATCAATCAGTTTCTGATCTCTTTTGCTGTTGGGCAAGTACTCAGAAACAGTCAAATACGAAGTTGGTGAATACATAGCAGTTAAAGTGCTCACAGGTTCATAAGGCATACCCCAGGATGTATCCAAAAATAAATCGTACTGTCCCGTTTTACGCAGATTCATATAGGAGCTGTCATCGGCAGTTACCGGCTTAGCTTCTATGCCTACTTCCTTTAAATTAGCCTGTATAAACTCACACAGAGTTTTGTTTATTTCCTTGCTGCCGTTATAAACGATTTCCAAAGTCAAGACTTTTCCGTCCTTCATATAGCGGCCCTTTCCTTCATCGTAAGTCCAACCTGACTTTTCGATGAGCTTCTTTGCGGCCTCCACATCATATTCTCTCTTTTCAAGATCTATATTACAATAAGGCACTTTAGGATTATGAACCGTATATGCAGGCACTTCTAGGTCTGCAAAGACAACCTTGCACATTTCTTCACGGTTTATTGCTTGCCATACAGCCTTCTTAATATTTACATCAGAGATGTACTTTTTAGGATTTGAGTTTGCCAGCATAAATCTTGTGGAGTTAGCATTACTGTAGGCAACCTGAAATCTCTCATCCTCTGATAAAAGCTTCAAGGTTTCTGCATTTACCATACCTGCGGTATTGGTTGCAAACATAAAGTTGATTTCTCCGTTTTGCATAGCGAGCAGAGGAGTCTCTCCTGCGGGCATCACCTTAAAGGTTACCTTTTTTATTTCAGGTGCTCCGCCCCAATATTCCTCATTGGCAGTAAATACAGCATATTGCCCTTCGACATGTTCTGATAAAACATACGGACCGGTGCCGATGGGCTCTTTTATACCGTCCTTAGTTTGACCGTCTATAAATGCCTTGGGAGAAATCATTCTGTAAGGTCTTGTGAGGGCCAACTCAGAAAGAACCGGATAGTATGCTTCTTTCAAAGTCAGTTTGACAGTATGTTCATCTATAACGTCACAAGATTTAATCTTTGTATTTAGAGCAAGCCAGCTATGTCTCTCCGAGTTATTCTGAACTGCCATAATATTCAGCTTTACAGCTTCTGCATCAAAAGGGGTTCCATCGCTGAATTTAACTCCGTCACGAAGATGGAAGGTATATTCTGTACCATCTGAAGATATATCCCAGCTCTCTGCCAAAGCAGGCTTTATACCCTCATCGGTGGTTACAACCAGACTTTCAAATACCATGCTCTGTGCCAACATATCTCCGGCATAGAGATGTACATTTATGTCGGCTATGTCTCTTGATACCGGCATAATTAATTCAGTTTTCTTTTCCCCCTTAGTATCGGCATCTTCTCCGCTACCCTTACATCCTGTAAGGCCAACTGAAAGGACCAATACCATGATTAGCATCAATGGTAACACCTTTCCAAAAATTTGTTTTTCCTTTAACATTTTTCCTCTCTTTCCTATCCCCCGATTTTTGTCACTAAAAACAAAAAACCGTACTCTCAGCACAATTCCAAAAGGAATCATATAATCAAAGTACAGTTCTTAATGACTCATACATTGCAACCATCATATGCCTCGAGATGTTGTAATCCGACAAATGTAGGTCTTCTGACTTATGATATACACTTTTCGCCTTCCCAACAGAACATTTCTGTCAGTGACATCTGAAAAGCAACTCAAACACAGCGACGGGCTCGTGCCGGAGTAAACCGGCTTCCCTCTTAGCCTAAAATAGGACATTTTCGGTAGATATTTAATTGTTTTACTGCTACGTTATATCATAGGAAAGTATATACTTCAATATTTTTTTATTTTGCGAATAGGTATCAGGATATGGATTTTTCAGTTATGGAGTTTTGATATGTACTCCCTTTTTCATTTAAAATGTGATATATTGTAGTAAAGTGCATGTCTGACAGGTATTCTACAGAGGAGGTTTCAAAATGGAAAGAAAATTCTCGGATATACATTGTACCCAGTGCGGGGCACCGGCAAAATATAATATCATAAAGCATAAATATCTCTGCGAGTATTGTGACGGAAAGGTTGAGGTTGGCGAGGCCGTCGCTCAAAAGCAAGGCTTTAGAAGCCTCCAACAGGATAAAATCCAACAAGGTGCCAAGGCTTACCACCTGATGAGTGCTTCCTGCTCAGGCTGCGGCAGCACCATAGTTTTTGAGGAAGGGGAAGCCGTCCAAAATTGTGCATTTTGCGGCCGTTCCCTGGTAAGAAAGGATTACATGTCATCACAGGAAATGCCTGAACTGGTTGTGCCCTTTCGCATTACCCAAAAGGAAGCCCTAGGCTGCTTAGAGGATTGGTGCCGTCTCAATTCTTCCAAAAGAGAAGCAAAATCTCTCAAAGCCCATATGGATGCTTTGACAGGCTGTTACCTGCCCTACGAGCTTATTCGCGGTCCCGTAAGCTCCCGTGTAGGCCGCATGGACAGCTCACGGACCTATGAATGCAGAGGCTTTGTGGATAATGTATTTGTCAACTGTTCAAACCAGCTGGACAACCTTTTGCTGGACGGTATGGAGCCCTATGAGCTGGAGGAACTCATGGAATTCGATTTTTCCTATGTGGCAGGACAAAGGGTTAAGGTAAAGGATATAGACTCCAAGGAGCTTCAGAAGCGTGTGGAAAATGAGGTTTCCGTCAGCTATTCCCCCGTTGTGGAGAAGACCCTGGAGACTAAGGCCATCGATGTAAAGACCGATTCCGAGTTTGTGGTCAGAATGCCTGTACTGCTACCGGTATATTATATTTCCGCCGGTGACACGGTGGCCGCTGTCAATGGTCAGACGGGAAAAGTCAGCGTACGAGCGGAAAAGAAATCTTATCACTATTTTCTGCCCTGGTGGCTTAAAGCTATTCTCTCCACCATTTTAATATGCGGAATCTCCTTCGGTGCCTTTCGGCTCTTCGGTTGGGAAACTTGGGACAGCCTTTATTTTTCAGGGATTCTGGCTCTGTTTTTTATGATTGTCACCCTTGCCCTGTTCAGTGATACCGTACAGAACAGCTTCCGTGTTGAGGCAATACCTAAAATTTTTACCTCAAAGACAGGCTCCAAGGAGAGGGTTGGAAAAGAACTGGTGGATTCGAGTAACAGCATGGAAAAGGCAACTACACCGCCGGTGTTTTTCGAGACTTTAGGAGGAGTACTTCAACCCGTTAAGTTAAGGTTTACCTCCCCTTTAAGGACAGCCAAAACAATTTTTCTTTCCACCTTTGTCATGTTCCTGCCGGTAATAGTGGCGCTGTTCTTGAACGGCTTTGATTTTGCCCGCTTGGAATTAGGTGGTTCAGCGGTTTGGTTCTGCATAGCCATACCCACAATTCCAATATACATATTGAAGTTCGCCCGAGTAGAGCTCTATGAACATCCCTGGATTTACATCATTTCCGAAAATGGGACTGAAAAGCGTTATAAGGAAAAATCCGGCATTAAGGTTGACAAAGACCTGATAAAAACCATCTTGAAGGCCTTAATCGTGCCGCCCATAAGTCTGGGAGTATGGTTCGGTATTGCCTCCTTTGCTGCCATGTGCTACCTGACCGCTTTCGGCTTTGATTAATTTGTGGTGATAGAGTTTTTATATATGAAAGTATAGTTTTACAAAATTAAAAGCAAAAAGGGAGATTTTTAGTGTCTCCCTTTTGCTTTTATCTATACATTTATCTGCTTAGCTTGTACGTCTTCACATGCTTCCTTATATCCGCGCCGGCTTCAAGGTAGCGGAGGAATATCTCGGCACAGGCTCTGCTATCGCTGGCCGCCTGATGGTGGTCAAGGCTGATGCCGTAGTAATCGCAAAGCACATTGAGCTTGTGGCTCATTCCAGGCAGGATACGCTTTCCCATCTGAACCGTACACATATAAAGTGCATTGGATTTCCATTGGATTCCGTAATCTGCCAAGCATTTCTTTAAAACCCCCATATCAAAAACCGCATTGTGAGCCACCAGCATGCCCGCTGACATCAAAGGTTCTATCCGTTCCCAAAGCTCCCCGAAGGTGGGCGAATTCCAGACGGTTTCTTCGCTGATGCCCGTCAGCTGCACATTGAAATAATCAAAGGGCTGCTCCGGATTTACCAGGGAATAAAATTCATCCACGATGGTGCCGTCCTCTATAACGGTGATTCCTATGGCACTCATTCTGTTGTTTTGACGATTGGGCGTTTCCACATCAAACACCACAAATCTCGACATAGGCTGTCCTCCTAAAATAAGTTTGTTTTTTGTAGAGCATTTTCAAAGTGCCATTTTGGCACTTTGGGATGTTCTCTTTGGCACTTTGAAAATCATAATCAATAGTATTTTTCATGTCTCATGACTACATCCAAAACTATTAAAATGCTATTATACGCTAAAACTATCCTAAAATCAATCTCTATCCCCCTGTCTTCAGGCCTCCCTCAGCCCTATTATGCTGCATTTTCACACAAAAGGCCGACCCTTTTCCGGCCGGCCGCTTTCCTATATCTCCTATTTTTTCTTGTATGTTTTCGTGAAAAGCATCACCTGAATTATTACACAAATGAGGATTCCTGCCGCCACATACATGATCATCTGACCAATTCCCAGGCTGTGGCCGAAAATTCTCGCCTCAAAGGAAAATATATCTCTCAGAGTTTCCACAAAGATTCCCTTATCCACTCCGCCGATGGATTCGTTGACCGCATTCAAGGTTCCGTTCAGTAAAACGTTTCTGAGCAGTATGGTGGCATGGCTGCCGGGGAAAAGGTTGCATACCGTCTGTACAGATTCGGAAAACTGGGAAATGGGAATATATGCACCAATTACAAAGCCTGCAGCTGCGGAAATTATGCCGAAAAAGGCTCCGCTGGCCTGAGAGGATTTAAAGAGCAGCGCTACTATCATAAACAGAGCCGTGGCTGATATGGACCCCAGGGCCACCAACATGTAAGCGGCGAATATATCTGCTGCGCCCATGTATATGTTTCCGTTTAAGCTCAAGATTAAGAGCCCTGCCGTCAGGATAATTCCCGTCATTATGACAGAGGAAATGACTGCCGACACAAAATACGAAATTATAACCTTCCACCTCTTTATTGGCGTTGCCAATACATCGTAATCCACCTTGTTTTCCCGGTCTCTTACTACGGTAGTCAGGCAGTTATAGGGCACTGTAATCATGGCGGAGCCTAAGACACCCACCAGGAGTGTAATATTGGCGTACATCTTTATATCCCCTTCGTCGATGAGGCTCTTTAAGCCTTCCATTCTGTCTATGGATGAATATATGGCATCTACAAAGGTTCCCTTGAGAAAGAGCAGATATAAAATCAACACTATGATTGATGCCAATAATGAAAATCCCATGGATTGCTTGTCTTTAAAAAATATGAGTAAATTTCTCTTCGTTAATCCTAAAAAGCTTTTCATTATAAGTCACCTAACTTTCTTCCCGTAAGATTCAGGAACACATCATCCATGCTCCCCTTTAACACCTCATAATCCCTTATTTCATCCCTGTGTTCATAGAGGAATTTTGTAATATCAAAGTCTCTGTCCTTGATTTTTATAATATAGTGGTCCGCCTCATAGGCGTATTCCAAGCTGTTATCCTCGAGCATGCTCCTGTTTTCCTCATTATCCGCTGCGTACCATACAAGCTTTGCATTGGTATATTTGTTTTTAAGCCCTGCCGGAGTATCGGAGGCTACGATTTTACCCTTATCCAGTATGACCACCGAGTCTGCGTCGGCCACCTCCTCCATATAATGGGTTGTGAGGAAGATGGTCATCTTATTCTCTTTCCTGAGAAAATCTATGTAGTCCCACACCAGCTTTCGGGACATGGGGTCCAGGCCTGTGGTAGGTTCATCCAGAAAGAGAATCTTGGGATTGTGGAGCAAGGCTCTGATTATATCCACCCGCCTTCTTTGACCGCCCGATAAGGTTTCGTATTTTCGGTTTAAAATTTCTGATAGCTCGAACTTGTCCATGAAGGGTTCAAGTCTTTCCTGAATTTCCTTTTTCGTGAGGCCGTAATATGCCCCTCTCGTAAAAAGATTTTCCTTTACAGTCAGCTTGCCGTCCAAGACAGAATTTTGGAATACTATACCTATAGAATTTCTGATTTCATCGTCCTCCATGCCCAGCTTGTGTCCAAGTATTTCAACATCCCCGTCATTCTTTTCCAGAATGGTGCAGAGCATGTTTATGGAGGTAGATTTGCCCGCGCCGTTTTCCCCTAAAAATGCGAAGAAGGCTCCTTCCTCTACTTCGAAGGAAATATGATCCACCGCCAAATGCTCTCTATATTTTTTAGTCAGATTTCTAACCCTGATTGCTTTCATGTGTTTGCTCCTTTTCTTTGCTTGTGTAATGGCATCATAACAGATGTTTTCCAATAAAAAAAGTGCTCCTCGACCAACATGCAAAAACATGGCACCAAGTTGCACTTTTTATTTAAAATCAGCAAAATCCGGTATTTTATTATTGTAATAACCCTCTGCTATTCCTCGTCCCGAATGGCTTTTATTGCCTCGTTTATCTTATTCTCGTCCGCCTTTCCTATCCAGAAAGTGGCAGCCCACACGAAGGCATATATCAAAACATACATAATAAAAATTATCATATATTCTTTTATGTTTTCATACCAGTTAAAAAGCAGTCCGCAAAGGCTTACCACCACCAGTACGGAAAGGAAGTGCAGGACTATTCTCATTTTCATCGTTCCGCTGTTCAAGTTTTCCATATTTTCTATGAAAAGAGTTGGTAAGGAGCAGAGAAAACCGGCTAAAATTATGGAAAGTGGCATGTACCAGGGCCACAGGGTGCTGCTGTTTTCCGGTGCTGTAAGGAAGCTTGCGAGGGCTTGGAGCCCCAAACCCAACAGAATGGCTGTGGAAATCATCAGTGTCTGGGTAAAAATCATTTTCATCTTGTTCATTTATATCCCCAACCTTTCTTTCAAATCTTTTACATAGCTTCTGGCAATGATAATCTCCTCACCGTTGAGTAGTCGCGCCTTCATCCTGCCGTTGATTTCCGCCTTTACTGCATTGATTTTTCTGATGTTCATAATCATGGCCTTGGAGCAGCGAAGGAAATTGTTGTTTAGCAGCCGCTCCAGCTCGTATAGGCGGTACTTGGTCTCATAACAATTTTCCTTGGTATATACGTAGTTCCGCTTATCTACCGACTCCACATAGTAAATCCTGTCCGTCCGACACATTAGGGTCTCACCCTGATTTACCACAGGAATCACACGACAATTATTGCCCAGTATATCGATGGCGCTCTGCAAATCATCTGTAATTTCCACTGCACTTATAACGGCCTTTTCTTCCTCATAGGAGCTGACGCTTTTAATTTCTACTTTCACTTGGCGGTTCCTTTTTGCTTCTTTTCCGCACCATAAACTTCCGACTGATTTCGATGGCTGCCTTCATATACAAGGGTCTTAGGGCACGGTCAGCCTTTGTCAGAAGTTCTATGATGGGAATGTTCTGTGGGCAGACCTTTTCGCACTTGCCGCATTTTACACACTGGGTGGCAAAGCCGGGCTTGCTGCCAAGGCCTACAGTCATGAAGAATTCCTTCAGTCCGGCAAACTTGTTTTCCGTGTGCATCACATTCCAGCTGTTGAAAATCCCCGGAATATCTACTCCCGCCAGGCAAGGCATGCAATAGCGACAGGCGGTGCAGTCAACTTTCATTTTCTCGTTTATAGCCCTGCAAAGCTTGGCTATGAAGGCAAAATCTTCATCTGTAAAATCACCGACTTCAACGCTGTCTGCCACATCCGTGTTTTCCGAAATCATTTCTTGGCTGTTCATGCCGGACAAGACACAGGTGACCTCCGGCTGATTCCATAGCCACCTTAAGGACCATTCTGCAGGTGTCCGGTGGCGAGGATTTTCTTTGATTAGGTGCTTTGCTCCCTCGGGCAAAAGGTTTACCAGCTTTCCACCCCTGAGAGGCTCCATGATGATGACGGGAATTCCCTTTTCGGCGGCAGCTTTAAGGCCGGCCTTCCCTGCCTGATGATTTTCATCATAATAATTGTATTGAATCATGGTGAAATCCCAGTCATAGGCGTTGAGGATTTTTTCAAACATTTCATAGGAACCGTGGAAGGAAAATCCGATATTCTTAATGGCTCCTGAGGCTTTCTTGGCTTTTACCCATTCCCTGAAGCCCAGATTTTCCAGGTTCTCGAACTGGACGATATCGCTCATCATGTGCATGAGATAGTAGTCGATATAGTCGGTTTTCAGTCGGCGAAGCTCCTCGTCGAAATACTTTTCGAATTGCTCCTTTTTTCGCAAAAGATATTGGGGCAGCTTGGTGGCGATATTGACCTTTTCCCGGATTCCCAAGGCCTCAAGGGCATTGCCCATAGCCGCCTCGGAGCCGGGATAAATGTACGCCGTGTCAAAGTAGTTCACGCCCTTTTCATAGGCAAGGCCTATTTGGCAGTTAACCTCCTCCTGGTCTATTTTATTCATTTTTTTTGGAAAACGCATGCACCCGAAGCCAAGTATGCTTAAGGGGTTTCCGTTGCGGTCATTTCTGTATTTCATTTTTGCTGTTTTAAGTGAGCTAACACTATTCATTTTCTATTATTGAGCCAATGTCCGTCAGCGGATACTGGGCAAAATATTTAAGTCCAACCTTTTTCTTCCGGAGGAAATCACATATAGCCCCGTAGGCAGGGTGGGCGGACAAGTCGCCGTTAAAGATAAGCTTGCCATCCACAAGTCCGGAGCAGCCGCCTATGAAGCCGGTGTCAAATCCGGGTAACTCTATATGCCCCGGGCTAACCTCCAACACATCCAGCCCTGCCTGTCTTGCCTTAATGACGATGCCTCTGTCGTAGGTGATAATGGAATCCTCATCAACTATGCAGATGCTGCACTTGCTGTAGCCCTGAGGGACATCTATCAGCTTCAAACCAAGGCTCTTAGTCCTTTCCAAAAGCTGAGAATCCGTATATTTTAGATTATGTAAAAAATATTTTCCCGTGGAGGCCGCATTGTACCGGATGTCACCGGGATAGAGGGAAGTGAGAGTTTCCGGGTTTCCCTTAAAGATGCAGCCCGGCTTCAGCCAAGTAAAGACCAGGTCGGGATGACAGTTAATAGGTTCTGCCACCTGAGCAATCGGCCCGAAAAGTTCTATGTTGTAGCCCTGATCTTTAAGGTATTTTATGAGCTGGGGTGCAGAGTTTTTTGATAGGGTTAGGGTTTTCATTTTTGTTTTAAACCCAGGTATTGTATTTTCTCCCATACCTACTCCATTATGGCCTCTACCGATTTGATACAGGCATTTCTAAATCCATTTTCTTCCAGAGCGACTACACCCTTTATGGTGGTGCCTCCCGGTGAGCAAATTTGATCCTTTAATACTGCCGGATGGAGCTTTGTCTCCAGCTGTAGCTGAGCCGCACCCTTTACCGTTGCTGATACCAGCATGTATGCCTGCTCTCTGGGGATTCCGTACTTTACTGCCGCATCTGCGTAGGCCTCCATCATCAAATTCACGAAAGCCGGGCCACAGCCGGAGATGACAGTCCCTATTTTCATCAGATGAGAAGGCATATTTACTACTATTCCGATGGCCTCAAATAACGCGATTATTTCTTTCCTTGATTCCGGCGCCAAGGTGTTTTGTTCTTCCAACAGGAAAACGCCTTCACCTACCATGGCAGGAGTGTTAGGCATGACATACTGAATATGAGCCTCGTTCCCAAGCAGATTTCTGTACTTTTCATAGTCCCAACCTGCTGCCACAGAAAGGATTTCTAAACCACTTGGCAAAGCACCAATTTCCTCAAATACGGATTCCACTTGGTAGGGCTTGCAAGCCACTACTATAGTTTCAACGCTTTCCACCAGCTCTCTAAGGCTGTCAACAGGCTGAAAACCAATCAATTCGGCATTGTTCTTCAGTTTTTGGACATTTGGAGCATAGGCATAGATATTTTCTTTATCGCAAGCCTTGCTGTTTATAAAGCCTGCGGCTAAGGCCTTGGCCATATTCCCCATTCCGATAAATCCCAGTTTCATTTGTTTTCCTCTACATTATACTTGAAGAGCGGCACTAAGCATAGCAACATGCTTTTCCGATTTTGGCTCTTAGCATGGTGGTGAAGTATTCTTTTTTCACTACCTTGCAACACCCTAGCTTCCTGCTAACGCCTCTATTACTATTCCACGCAGCATCTCCATAGAAATATCCAAATCAAATTCTTCAGAAAAGCCTTTACATATCCGCTCTTCTTCGGCGATGCTATGTCCACATGTATTAAGACTACCCTGATGATAACTCTACACCAAGAAGATAGTCCGCACGCTCGTTGCAGGATGGAAGTTTACAAAATAAATGATGTCTTAGAATTAGTGTCAAAACCGGATTAATTAGCATAATTATTCA